>CAYGNB010000012.1:0-16670 GCA_964351135.1 uncultured Rhodobacterales bacterium
CCGACAGCCCCAGCGACGCACCGATCATCGCGGCCAGCAGCGCGCGCGGCAGGCGGATTTCACGCATGACCACCGATAGCGGTGTTCCGTCATCGTGCAGCAACGCCACCAGCGATTGCAGCGGCCCGGCGCTGGCAAAACCGGTGACGAGCGATACGGCGAACAGCGCCGCGCACAGGGCGATCAGGACTACGGCGAGTTTCATTCGTCCGCCTCCAGCGTCAGGCGCAGATCGCGCATGGCGCGGACGGCGTTCAGTACGCCCGGCGTGCCGCAGATCCAGTCGCGGTCGGTCAACGTTCCAGCGATCCGGGTGCCGTTCAGCGCCCGCAGCGCCGGGTGGGCCAGCACCTCTTCGGCACGGGCCTGACCGGGATAGTCGCGGCCCCGCACGATCACGTCCGGCGCCAGCAGCAGCAGCCGTTCCAGCGGCAGCGTCCCGCCACGGGTCAGGCCGGCCTCGTCGGCGATATTGTCGAAACCGGCTGCGTTCAGAATGTCGCCTGCCAGCGTTTTCGGACCCGAGGTATAGCCGTTCACATAATACAGCGCTGCGCGTGGGCGGTGCGGGGGCGGGCGCGACAGGTCGGCCAGTTCACGGTCGAAGGCGTCGATCGCCGTGGCCGCCGCATCTTCGCGCCCCAGCGCCGCGCCCATCTGCGCGAGCAGGCGCGGCACGTCCGCCAGCCGTTGTGCCGGCGCGAACAGTTCGACCCGCAGCCCCAGATCGCGCAGCGTCTGCACCGTGGCGGCGGCGGTGAAGGTGCCCGCCAGCACCAGATCGGGTTTCAGCAGGAACACCTCTTCGGCGCCCGATCCGTTGACGGGATAGGCCCTTGCTGCTTCGACCATGGCCGAGCTTCTGGGGTCGTGGGCCAGCCGCGACACCGATACCAGCTGTCCGGGCGCGGCGAGCGACAGTGCAAGCTGGTCGGTGCACAGATTGACCGAAACCACCCGCTGGGGCGAGGCGGCAAACGCGGCCGCGCCGGTCATGGCCCCGGTGGAAAACCAGGCCATCCCCAGCGCGGCCAGCGCCGCTATGGACCTAGAAGGCCGCACGCAGCCCCACGTAGAACCCTCGGCCGGGCGCGTTGTACCCGGCCGAGGTCTGGTATTGCTCGTCAAAGATGTTCTCGATCCGCAGATAGGCATCGGCGGTTTCCGAGAGCGCGTAGCTGATGGTGGCGTCGGTGACGGTGTAATCTTCCATCACCGTGCCGAATTCGTCGGGCCGGTCGGCGACGTAATGCACGGCCAGATCGCCTTCCCAGCGGTCCGCCAGCACGGTGCTGAACCCGAACACGAAATCATGCCCCGGCACGCGCAGCAGCCGGTCGCCATTGGCATCGACCGCATCGGTATAGGTGTAGTTGGAATAGAGCGCGAAGGCATCCGACAGCACCCACGCCCCCGACAGTTCCACGCCCTGCGAGGTCGAGGTGCCCGGTACCTGCTGGTATTCGCCGGTGAAGGGCTGCGGGAAGCTGGTCAGGGTCACGAACTGGATCAGGTTGTCGATCTCGGTATAGAACGCGGTCGCCTTGACAAAGGATCCGCCGCCGAACTGCTGTTCGACCCCGAGTTCGAAGCTGGCGCTTTCCTCGGGTTGCAGGTTCGGATTGCCATAGAGCGAATGGTTCAGTTCGTAGAGCGACGGCGCGCGGAAGCCGGTGGCCGCGACCGCACGAACGATGGTGTTCTCAGCCGGACGCCAGGCGGCGGCCAGCCGTCCCGACAGGTTGCCGCCGAACTCCGAATGGTCGTCCCAGCGCAGCGAGGCGGACAGGTCCAGGCTGTCATTGGCTGCATAGAGCGCCTCGGCAAAGATGCCGGTCATGTCGGCGTCGCCGCTGTCGACACCGGATTCGAATTCTTCGCGTTCCCAGTCGCCGCCAAAGGTGAATTGCAGCGCCTGCGAGACATCCCAGACGCCCGTATAGTCAAGCCGCTTGCGGGTGCCGTCGAACGGCGTGTCGAACCCGTTGGACGAACTCACCCGGTCGTTGTTGAAATAGGTGGCCGAGAACGTATGCGTGACCGCGCCGGTGGCCAGTTCGGCAAAGGCGCGCAGGGCACGGGTCTTGGTGGTGTTGTTCTCGTCATAGGGCGGTACGCCGTCGCCGTCGAACTCGTCGAAATCGCCTTCGGAGTTCAGCGCATAGCCTGAAATGCCCAGGGTCAGTGTGTCGGTGGCCATGATATCGGCAGAGAAATTGAGCTGAGTGCCTTCGTAGCCATCCGGTTCGGTCCCGGCGGCCTTGGACGAAAACCCGTCCGTCTGAACCCGGCTTACGCTGAAGGACAGTCCGCCGCGTTCGCCTTCGGTGGTCACATTGAACCCGGCGCGATAGGTGTCATAGGTGCCGCCCTCGAGGCCGAAGCGCAGGACCGTGCCGGGTTCGCCGGTGCGCTGGTCCGACGACATGTTGATCACGCCGGCCACCGCGCGCGACCCGTAGACGGAGGAACTGGAGCCTTTCAGGACTTCGACGCGCGACAGGCCCGCGTTGGTCATGCCCGCCCAGTTGAACTGGACCTGGCTCGACGACGGGTCGGTGATGTCGATGCCGTCCATCAGGACCTTGACGTATTTGCCGTCCAGCCCGCGCACCCGCACGGTGGTGGTGTTGCCCAGACCGCCATTGCCGCTGGTCGACACGCCGGGCAGCAGCGACAGCCGGTCGGCCAGCGCGGTTTCGCTGGATTGCCTCAGTTCGTGTTCGGTTACCACATCGACGGTGGCCCCGGTGCGGTCGAGCGGGATCGGCGTGCCCGCCTTGTTCGCGTAGACGGTGATTTCGCCCAGATGCAGGGGATCTTCGGCATGTGCCGGGGCGGCGACGGCGATCGCGATCGCGGATGCGGTGGAAAACAGTCTGGTCATATGTTTGGCCCTTTCCTGGGTGCCGTTTCGGTAGAGTTTGGAAAGGCCGACGGCGCTTCCGCAAACGGTGGTCTGGATGTCACCATTGCGGTTTGTGCTCCGCCCATACCGATGCGCCCCGCACCGGATGAAGGTGATCGCGCTGGCAGGTCTCCTGACTTGCGGGTCACTGCGCGGGACCGTCCTTCCCGGACCGACGGGTCCAGTGGTTCGTTCGGGCCGCGCTCACCGCCTACAGTTGCGGGGGCAGTCACGGAGTTGGCCATCGCTGGCCGCACCGCGTTCCCTTTAACGGCGACTCGCATCGCCGAACCAGAGCGGCACTCGAATAGGACGCATTGCGGCACGGATCAAGCGGCGATGCGTCGATCGGGCCCCAATCGTGTCTTGCAGGACGCGCGGCGGGGCGCTATCCGGCAGACTCCGTCCCAGATCGAGCAACTCAAGGAACCGTCCATGACCGAGACCGTGACCGATGCCACCTATAGCGTGACCGCCGGTGAACTGCGCAGCTTCATCGAACGGGTCGAACGGCTGGAGGCCGAAAAGAAGGACATCGCCGAGCAGCAAAAAGAGGTGATGGCCGAGGCCAAGGCGCGTGGATACGACACCAAGGTGATGCGCAAGATCATCGCGCTGCGCAAGCGCGACGCCGATGATATAGCCGAGGAAGAGGCGGTTCTGGAACTCTACAAGGAAGCGCTGGGCATGTGACCTGTCGGGCGCGGACGGGCCGATGGGGCAGGGTCAGCCGGTCCCGACGTCCATCCGCGCGACCGACACCGATTTGACCAGCGCATAAACCCGTTCGCCCGGCGCCAGCGCCAGCGCCGTTGCCGACCGGCGGGTGATGCGGGCCAGCAGCCGGTCGTCGCCGCAGCGCAGCCCCACCATCATGCCGGGGCCTTCGCCGCCGCGCAGTTCGGTCACCTCGCAGGCCAGCACGTTCAGTGCGGACTGGTCGCGCGGTTTGGGGCGCGACAGGATCACGTCGCGGGCCAGAATACGCACGCGCGTCGGCGTGTCCGGCGGGCTGTCGATCGCGGGCAGGAACAGCCGCCCTCCCGAAAATGCCAGTTCGGTCAACCCATCGTCGTGATGGACCGCGACGGTCGCGGGCAGCACGGCGCCCGCGTCGCGCAGCCCGATCTGGCGTACCGTGGCGGGGTCGGACAGCACGCGTTCGGCGGGGCCGGTCCGGGCGACGCGGCCGTCCTCCAGCACCACAACGGTTGTTGCCAGCCGTGCTACCTCGGGTACCGAATGGCTGACATAGAGGATTGGTATGTCGGTGCCGTCCCGCAGCCGTTCGAGATAGGGCAGGATTTCGGCCTTGCGTGCTGCGTCCAGCGCCGCCAGCGGTTCGTCCATCAGCAGTATCCGCGGCCGTGACAGCAGCGCCCGGCCGATGGCGACCCGTTGCTTTTCGCCGCCTGACAGCGCGCCGGGCCGCCGGTCCAGCAGCGCTCCGATGCCCAGCAGGGTGCAGACCTCATCCAGCGACGGCCCGTTACCCGGCGGGGCGAACCGCGCGCCATAGGTCAGGTTGCGCCGCACCGACATATGCGGAAACAGCCGCGCGTCCTGGAACACGTAACCTGTCCGGCGCCGGTGCGGCGGCAGGTCGATGCCGGCCTCGGCATCGAACAGGGTCTGCCCATGCAGGTCGATCCGTCCGCCCTGCGGTGTCAGCAGCCCGGCGACGGCATTGACCACCGTGGTCTTGCCGCTGCCCGACCGGCCGAACAGCGCGGTGATCCCGCCGGGCGCTTCGAATTCGACCCGCAGGTTCAGCCCGCCCTGGCGGTGCGTGATGTCGACCGTCAGGCTCATTCACCGGCCACCCGTTTCGCGGCGCGCCGTGCCAGCACTTCGGAGGCCGCCAACGCCGCCAGCGCCACCACGACCGAAATCGCGACCAGCCGCAGGGCCGGGGCTTCGGCCCCCGGCACCTGCAGGAAGGTGTAGATTGCCGAGGGCAGCGTCTGGGTCTGGCCGGGGATGTTGGACACGAAAGTGATGGTTGCGCCGAATTCACCCATCGCCTTGGCAAAGCCCAGCACCGCGCCCGCGATCAGCCCGGGCGCGATCAGGGGCAGGGTGACGGTGGCAAAGACATGCGGCCGGGACGCGCCCAGCGTGGCTGCGGCCTGTTCCAGCTTCGGGTCGACCGCCTCGATCGCCAGCCGGATCGCGCGCACCATCAATGGAAAAGCCATGATCGCCGCCGCCAGCACCGCGCCGGTCCAGCGAAAGGCCAGCACCAGACCGAAGGTCTCCTCCAGCCAGCCGCCCACCGGCCCGCGCCGGCCAAAGGCCATCAGCAGCAGGTATCCCGTGACCACAGGCGGCAGGATCAGCGGCAGATGCACCAGCCCGTTGAGCAATTCGCGCCCCCGGAACCGCCCCCGCGCCAGAGCGTAGGCGACCAGCACGCCGGGGGGCAGGCTCAGCACCGTGGCCCAGAACGAAACCTTCAGCGACAGCACCAGCGCCTGCCATTCGGCGGGGCCGAGCCAACCGGTCATCGGGCGGCTCTCGGCGCCAGCTGCGGCGTGGCCGGGTCGATTTGCTGATGCACCCTGTGCTTCATTCCGTCTGGTCCGGTGATCCGAAGCCGTGACGTTTCAGGATCTCCTGGCCTTCGGGGCCGGTCATGAACTCCAGAAACCCGCGTGCCCGGGGGGTGTCGAATTCTGCCACCACCGCTGCCGGATAGCGGATCGGGGGGTGGCTGTCGGGCGGAAACCGGCCCAGTACCCGCACCCGCGGTTCGGCCCGCGCGTCGGTGGCATAGACGATGCCCAGCGGCGCCTCGCCCAATGCGACCAGTCGCAGCGCCGCGCGTACGTTGTCGGCCTGCGCGATCCGGTCGGCGACGCTGTCCCAGACCCTCAGAGATTGCAGTGCCGCCCGACCGTAGAGCCCCGCCGGCACCGCATCGACCAGCGCCATGGCCAGCCGCTCGCCTGCCAGTGCTCCGGCCAGATCGAAGCCCGGCCCGATCGTCAGGTCGCCCGCATAGTCCGGCGCGGCGATCAGCACCAGGTCGCCGGTGGCGATGTCGGCGCGGGTGTCGGGCAGAATCAGACCTTCGGCTTCGAGCGTGTCCATCCAGACGGCGTTGGCAGACACGAACAGCGCCGCCGGCGCGCCCTGCATGATCTGCCGCGCCAGTGCCGAACTGCCCGCGAAGGACAGGATCGGCGTTTCACCCGTCTCGGCGGCAAACCGCGCCGCGACCTCGTCCAGTGCGGTTTTCATGCTGGCGGCGGCAAAAACGCTGACCGGTGCATCCTGAGCCGCCGCCAATCGTCCGGGCATCAACGTGCTCAAGGCCAGCACCGTCACCATCAGCGCCACACGGCAGGCACGAACCACGCAGCGGATCATGGTTCGATCAGCCGCAGGTTGGGAATTCTGGAGATCCGTTCCAGATCTTCCTCATAGGCCCATTGCATGTCCTCGATCAGTTCGGGCGACCAGCCGGGCAGGTGCAGTTCCTGTTCCAGCGCATCGTTCAGCCCGTGGGCGAGGATGGTCTCGGTGATCATCTCAGGGCTGGGCGGACTGCCGCCCGCGCGCAGGGCGGCGTGGAATTCCTGCATCCCCTCGGAGCTGACCAGATTGACCAGCAGATCGAAGGCACCCATCACCTTGCGGTTGTCAGGCAGGCCGGCCAGAGCGCGGATGATCGTGCTCCAGATCAGCGGCGCATCCTCGTAGCACCAGACCGTGATTGGCAGATCGGGCAGCCGGGCGCGGACCCGGCCCAGCATGTCCGACCAGCGCATTTCGAGCGGGTTGGTACCGCCCATCACATCCGCGAGCCGGGTGTCGGGCGCGGGTTCGACCAGCGCCGAAAGGAAGGTTGCCGGCGCGCGCACAGAGATGAACATTTCAAGCTCATGCTCGTGAAACAGACGGGTCAGTTGCTCCATCCGTTCCGGCGCCTGCGGATAGAAATCGCCGTCGATCAGCGAGTATCGCGCCGAGCCGAAGAAATGCGGGTTCGACAGGATCATCCGGTTGGCATGTTCGTCGTCGAGTATGGCGTCGATAAGCACCTCGCCGGCATCGTCCGCCGGCGGCGCATGGCGCAGGGCGGCAAAGGTCTCCTTGAGCAGCACCCGGTACTTGCCCGGACCGGGTACGGCGATGCCGTTGGCAAAGAACCGTTGCTTGTTGCGCAGCAGGCTTTTCAGCAGCCGGTCTTCCTCGGTGAAATGCGCGCCGGTATGGATGATGACCTGCATGCGGTTCCCGGTAATCGTCTGCCTTTGCCCACGGCTAGCGGTTCTGCCCGGTGCAGTCAAACCGGACGGGCGCGCGACCCGTGCCGTTGCTCAGTTGACGGGTTTCCATTTGATCGAACAGCCCATGGACGGCATCTGTTCGGCCGGGCCATGTCCGGTTTCGGCGACCCGGCGCATCGCCTCGAACAACTCGCGCGGTGCCCCCTCGGGCGGGGCGTTTCGGCCGCCCGCGTCGATGCGGCCGCGATACTGCAGGGACAGATCGGCGTTGAAGCCAAAGAAATCCGGCGTACAGACCGCGCCCCAGGCACGGGCCACCGACTGGTCGGCGTCATGCAGATAGGGAAAGGGAAGGGATTCGGCGGTCGCCAGGTCCCGCATCTTCGGGAAACTGTCGTCGGGATAGGCGTCGGCATCGTTCGAACAGACCGCCGCCACCCCGATGCCCAGGGCCTGCAACTCGCGGGCGTCGCGTTTGATCCGGTCCAGCGCCCCGATCACATAGGGGCAGTGGTTGCAGATGAACATCACCAGCGTCCCGTTCGGTCCGGCGATATCCGCCAGCGCGTAGGTCTTGCCATCTGTGCCGGGCAGGGTGAAATCCGGTGCTGTCCAGCCGAAATCGCAAATCGGTGCGGGTGTGGCCATGTTTCGTCCTCCGGTTGTCAGCCGCTATGGGCCGGGTGGCGCCGGCGCAGCCGGTCGGGCCGCCCGGGCAGCGACAGGTGCGCCTCGGCCCGCGGGGTTTCGGCGATGACCTTGCCACGCGCAATCACGCAGAGCCGTGTGGCCCGCAACCGCAGCGCCTCGATCGGGTTGCCCGCATCCAGCACCACCAGCGATGCCTTTGCCCCCACGCGCAACCCGTAATCCTGCAACCCGATGATCCGGGCATTGGTTTCGGTCACCATGTCGAAACAGCGGCGCATCTCGTCAGGGGCGCTCATTTGCGCCACATGCAGCCCCATGAAGGCCACATCCAACATATCGGCCGTGCCCAGCGAATACCACGGGTCAAGCACGCAGTCCTGCCCCCAGCCCACATCGATGCCCGCCGCCTGCATTTCCCTGACGCGGGTCAGTCCGCGCCGTTTCGGAAAGCTGTCGTGGCGGCCTTGCAGCATGATGTTGATCAGCGGGTTCGGAATCGCGGCGACCTGCGCCTCGGCGATCAGCGGCAGCAGCTTGGACACATAGTAATTGTCCATCGAATGCATCGAGGTCAGGTGCGATCCGGCCACGCGCCCTTGCAGTCCCAGCCGCTGGGTCTCATAGGCCAGCGTTTCGATATGGCGGCTGTGCGGATCGTCGGTTTCGTCGCAGTGCATGTCCACCATCAGCCCGCGTTCGGCTGCGATTTCGCATAGTGCGGCGACCGAACGCGCGCCGTCGCCCATGGTGCGTTCGAAATGCGGAATGCCGCCCACCACATCGACGCCCATGTCGAGTGCGCGGATCGTGTTGTCCATCGCGGTCGGATCGCGAAACACGCCATCCTGCGGGAACGCGACCAGTTGCAGGTCAATGTAATCGCTTACTTTTTCCCGCAACTCCAGCATCGCCTGCACGCCCAGCAGCCGGTCGTCGCAGGTGTCCACATGCGACCGGATCGCCAGCAGCCCCATCGACGCAGCCCAGTCGCAATAGTCCAGCCCCCGCGCCACCATGTCTTCGATGGTGACGATTTCCTTCAATTCACCCCAGAGCGCGATGCCTTCGAGCAGCGTGCCGGAGGCGTTGATGCGCGGGGTGCCGTAGGACAGGGTGGCATCCATGTGAAAATGCGGGTCCACGAAGGGCGATGATACCAGATCGCCGGTGGCGTCGATCACGTGCCCGGCCTGCGCCCCGTCCAGCGGTTCCATCGCCGCGATCCGGTCGCCGGTGATGCCTATATCGGTGCGGGTGCCGTCGGGCAGTGTGCCGCCCTTCACGATCAGGTCGAACATCAACGTTCTCCTTTCTGGAACGGGATCATCAGCGCGGCGGGTACCTCGGCGCGGCGCGACATGACCACCAGCGCGAGGATCGACAGCAGGTAAGGCAGCATCAGGAACACCTGATAGGGCACCTGCGCGCCCAGCGGCGTCTGTTGCAGGCGGATCTGCAGCGCGTCGAAGGCGGCGAACAGAATCGCGCCCAGCAGCGCCTTGCCCGGTCGCCACGACCCGAACACAACGAGCGCGATGCAGACCCATCCGCGCCCGTTCACCATCTCGAAGAAGAAGGAGTTGAAGGCGCTCATGGTCAGGAATGCTCCGCCGACTGCCATCAGCCCCGAGCCGACCACCACCGCGCCGAGCCGCAGCCCGGTCACCGACAACCCTTGTGCGGCCACCGCCGAGGGATTGTCACCGGCGGCGCGCAACGCCAGCCCCAATGGCGTCCGGTAGAGTGCCCAGGCCACGATTCCGGCCACGGCAAAGGCGGCATAGGTGAGCGGCGTCTGCGCCAGAATGCCGGGCAGCGGCAGCGGCTGGAACGCCTCGATCCGGGGCGGCGACGATACTTCGGGCAGGGCGACGCGATAGGCGTAATAGGTTGCCGAGGTTGCCAGCAGGGTAATGCCCAGCCCGACCACATGCTGGCTGAGCCCGAAAGGCACGGTCAGCACCCCGTGCAGCAGGCCGAACGCCATGCCGGTCAGCATCGCCACCGCGACGCCCGGCCACAGCCCGAGCCCCGCATAGACCGCGATCCAGCCGGCAAAGGCGCCGGCGACCATGATGCCCTCGATGCCCAGGTTCAGGACACCCGCGCGTTCGCAGATCAACTCACCCATGGTGGCGAAAATCAGCGGCGAGGCGATCCGCAGCACGGCGGCCCAGAAACTGGCGGACAGCAGGATATCGAACAGGTCCATGCCTCAGCCCCTCGTCACGCGGTACCGGGTCAGCATCAGCGCCAGCACCATCAGCAGCAGTGCGGCGGCCAGCATGATATCGGCGATATAGCTGGGGATACCGGCGGTGCGGGACATGGAATCGGCGCCGACGAACACGCCCGCGACAAAAATCGCGCTGACCACCACGCCCAGCGGGTGCAGCCGCGCCAGCATCGCCACGATGATGCCGGTATAGCCAAAGCCGGGGCTCAGATCGAGCGTCAGCACGCCCTTCAACCCCGCCACCTCGCCGAATCCGGCCAGTGCCGCCAGCCCGCCCGAGATCAGCGCGGTCTTGACGATTACGCCGTTCACCGGGATGCCCGCGAACCGCGCTGCCTGCTGGTTCAGCCCGACGGCGCGGATCTCGTACCCCAGCGCGGTACGGGTCTGCATCACCCAGACCGCCAGCGCCGCGATCAGCGCCAGCGCAAAGCCCCAGTGCAGCCGCAACCCCTCGACGATCCGGGGCAGGCGGGCCTCGGCTATCAGCCGGGGCGACTTGGGCCAGCCCATGCCCATCGGGTCCTTCATCGGGCCTTCGAGCAGCAGCGACACAAAGAGCAGCATCACGAAGTTCAGCAGCAGCGTCGTGACCACCTCGTCCACGCCCAGCCGTGCCTTGGCCAGCGCCGGACCCAGCAGCATCGCTGCCCCAGCGACCATCGCGCAGGCGGCGATCACCGGCAGCAGCAGCGGCGCGGGCAGGGGCAGCGCACCGGTGCCCAGCAGCACGGTGACGATGGCCCCGGCATAGAGCTGCGCCTCGGCGCCGATATTCCACAGCCGTGCGCGAAAGGCGACCGCCACGGCCAGCCCGGTGAAGATCAGCGGCGTTGCACGGTTCAATGTCTCCAGCAGCGCGAATTTGCTGCCTGCGGCGCCCTTGATCACCAGACCCAGCACCGACAGCGGGGCGCCGCCGGCGATGGCGGCCAGGATCGCGGCCACGACCACGGTGGCCGCCAGCGCCAGCGCGGGCAACCCGACGCGCCGCCCCAGCGACGGGTTCGCGATCGGTTCAAGCCGCATGTCCGCCCTCCGTGTCGTCATGTGTCCGGTCGAAACCCCGGCCCGCCATCCAGACACCCAGTTCCGCCTGGGTCATGCTGCCATGGGCAAAGGCTGGCGAAAGCCGACCTTCGCTTATCACATGAATAACATCTGACAAGCTCATGATTTCATCCAGGTCTTCTGAAATCAACAGCACCGCTGCACCACGGTCGCGCGCGGCGATGAGCTGCGCGTGTACATAGTTGACGGCACCGATATCCAGCCCGCGCACCGGCTGGTTCGCCAGGATGATCCGGGGTTCCGTTTCCAACGCCCGGCCCAGGATCAGCTTTTGTATATTGCCGCCGGACAGCAGCCGGATCGGCGTGTCGGGGCCGGGGCAGCGCACATCGTAGCGGTCGATGATCGCACGCGCATGGGTTTCGGCACCGGCCCAGTCCATCCATCCCCGGCGGCTGAACCCGCTGCGGCAGGATTCCAGGATCGCGTTTTCGGTCAGGGTGAAATCGGCCACGGTGCCGGTCTTGTGGCGATCTTCGGGGATGCGGGCGATGCGATGCGACAGCGCCGCATGCGGTGACCAATTCGCGGGGGCGTCCCCAAGGACCGTCATTTGGCCGGAGGCGGGCGACAGCAGCCCGGCCACCAGATCTGACAACGCTGCCTGCCCGTTGCCCGACACCCCCGCCAACCCGGTGATCTGGCCCGCGTTCAGTGACAGGTTGACCGATTTCAGCCCCGGCGCGTTGCCGATATCGGGGGTCGACACCGCGTTGAGCTGCAACAGCGGCGCCCCCGGTTCGGCGGGGGTGATCTGCGGCTCCGCCACCTCGCCGCCGACCATCAGCGCGGCCAGCGCCTCTTCGCTGGTGTCGGCTGTATCCAATTCGGCCACCAGCCGTCCGTGTCTCAGCACCAGAACACGGGTCGATACCGCCATCACCTCGTGCAGCTTGTGGCTGATGAAGATCACCGACAGGCCGCGCGCCACCGCCTTGCGCAGCGTCGCAAACAGCGCGTCCGATTCCTGCGGCGTCAGCACCGCCGTGGGTTCGTCGAGGATCAGGATGTCGGTGTCGCGGTAGAGTGCCTTGAGGATCTCGACCCGCTGCTTTTCGCCCACGGTCAGCGTTGCGACCCGCGCGTCAAGCGCCACTTTCAGCCCGAAATCCTCGGACAATTGTTGGAGCCGCGCCCGCGCCGCGCGCTTGGCCTGCTGCAGCCGCCACAGCGGTTCGGCGCCCAGCATCACGTTGTCGAGCACCGTCAGGTTCTCGGCCAGCGTGAAATGCTGGTGTACCATGCCGACGCCCGCATCCAGCGCCGCGCGCGGCTGGCCCTGGGGCAGGGCGGTGCCGTGCACTTCGACGGTGCCTTCGTCGGCGGTGTAGAGACCGAACAGGATATTGGTCAGCGTGGTCTTGCCCGCGCCGTTTTCGCCCAGCAGGGCGATCACCTCACCGCGGCGCAGGGTGACGCTGACCGCATCGTTGGCGACCAGATTGCCGAACCGTTTGGTGATGGAATCGAGGCGCAGGACAACCGGCGCCTCGTCAGGTGTCCGCGTCAAGTCGAGGTCGGCTCTTCGTCGTTGATCTCGACGGTGAACGATCCGTCACGGATCGCCGCTTCGCGTTCGCCGACCAGCTTCAACGCCGCTTCGGGGATCTTGCCCTCGAACGTGCCGTAGGGCGCCAGCGAGCAGCCGCCTTCCTTCATGAAGGAATAGATGCCGTAGTTGTCTGCCGCGAAGGTGCCGCCCCTGACCGCGGCAATGGCGGCGTTCAGTGTCGGTTCGAAATGCCAGATCGCCGAGGCCACCACCGTTTCGGGGTAATCGGCCTGGGTGTCGATCACGTTGCCGATCGCCAGGATGCCTTTTTCCTGCGCCGCGTCCGACACGCCAAACCGTTCCGCATAGAGGATGTCAGCACCGTTTTCGATCATCGCAAAGGCGGTTTCCTTGGCCTTGGGCGGGTCGAACCACGAGCCGATGAAGCTGACCTGGAACCGGATGTCGGGGTTGATTTCGCGGGCGCCGGCCATGAAGGCATGCATCAGGCGGTTCACCTCGGGGATCGGATAGCCGCCGACCATGCCGATATTGTTCGATTTGGTCATCGACCCGGCGATGATCCCGCTCAGGTAGGATGCGTCCTGGATATAGTTGTCGAACACCGCGAGGTTCGGGTTGTTGCCGTCGGGCAGGAACGACGAGCCCATCAGGAACGCCTTGTCCGGGTAGTCGGCGCAAACCTCGCGGGCTTCGGCCTCGACCCCGAAAATCTCGCCGATGATCAGGTCCTGACCGCCTTCGGCATATTCGCGCATCACGCGGGAATAGTCGGTATTGGCGGTATTCTCGGTAAAGGTATATTCGATTTCGCCCGCTTCCTGCGCGGTTAGCGCGGCCTTGTGGATGCGGCTCACCCATTGCTGTTCGACCGGCACGGTGTAGATGCCGGCCACCTTGAGCGGGCCGTCGGCACGCGCTGGCAGGCCGAACGTGGCGAGACCGGCCGCGGCCCCGGTTGCCGCCATCATCCGGCGGCGCGACAGTTTCGGTGATCTGATCACTCTTGGAACTCCCTGTTTGGCGATTTCAGATTTTGACCGGATGGTAGACCTTTGCGTCTGCCCCGCCAAGAGCCGAAGCCTCCGATGCGGCGCGGCGGCATCAAAACGTGGTCCCGGACCGGTCCGGGGGTTTTCAATATCGCGCGCGCGGTCCATAAGCTGACGTCTGAAGGACAGTCCGCATGAGGCTTCGGGCATATGAAAATCATTATTCTGGGCGGCGACGGGTTCTGTGGCTGGCCCACAGCGCTGTACCTGTCGCGGCGGGGTCACGACGTGATCATCGTGGACAATCTCAGCCGCCGCAAGATCGACCTGGAACTGGAGGTTGAGAGCCTGACCCCGATCCGCCCGCTGGGCGAACGGCTGCGGGTGTGGAAGGACCTGACCGGCAATGAGATCGTGCATCACAACTTTACCGTGGGCGATCACTATCACCGGCTGCTGACCCTGATCCGCGACGAAAAACCCGACGCGATCATCCATTTCGCCGAACAGCGCGCCGCGCCCTATTCGATGAAATCGTCCTGGCACAAACGGTACACGGTCAACAACAACCTCAACGCCACCAACGATGTCCTGGCCGCGATCGTCGAGAGCGGCCGCGACGTGCACCTGGTGCATCTGGGCACGATGGGGGTCTATGGCTACGGCACCGCCGGCATGAAGATCCCCGAAGGGTATCTGAAGATCCGGGTCGATACCGAGACCGGCGAAAGCGAACACGAGATCCTCTATCCCACCAATCCCGGCTCGATCTACCATATGACCAAGAGCCAGGATCAGCTGTTCTTTCATTTCTACAATGAAAACGACGGGGTAAAGATCACCGACCTGCATCAGGGCATCGTCTGGGGGACGCAGACCGACGAAACCCGCATGGACGAACGGCTGATAAACCGGTTCGACTACGATGGCGATTACGGCACGGTGCTGAACCGGTTCATCATGCAGGCGGCGGTGGGATACCCGATGACGGTGCATGGCACCGGCGGGCAGACCCGCGCCTTCATCCACATTCAGGACACTTGCCGCTGTATTGAGCTGGCGCTGGAAAACCCGCCGCAGACCGGCGAACGGGTGAACATCCTCAACCAGATGACCGAAACCCACCGCATCCGCGATCTGGCGCAGATGATCCACGAGATCACCGGCGCCGACGTCGCCCATCTCGATAATCCGCGCAACGAGGCGGCCGAAAACGATCTGCTGGTGGCCAATGACCGGCTGATCGGCATGGGCCTGCAGCCGCTGCGCCTGTCCGAAGGGGTGATGGACGAGGTGATGGGCATCGCCCGGAAATACGCCGACCGCTGCGATACGTCCAAGATCCCCTGCGTTTCACGCTGGCGCTGAAGCAGGGAGAGGCGGAACCCGTGCAGTTCGAAACCAACGCCCGCCGGGAACTACGTGAACGAGCCGAGGCGCTGAGCAGCCAGCACGCGGGAATGGGGGCCGAGGCGGTGCTGACCTCGGTCCTGCGCGACGTCTATCCGGGACGGGTGGGGCTGGTGTCGTCCTTTGGCACCGAGGCGGCGGTGCTGCTGCACATGGTGGCGCAGATCGACCCCTATGCGCCTGTGATCTTTCTCGAAACCCGCAAACATTTTCCCGAGACGCTGGGCTATCGCGAAACGCTGGCGCGCGAATTGGGCCTGTGCAATCTGCAGGTGGTATCGCCGCGCCCGGCCTCTGTTGCTGCGGACGATCCCGATGGTGATCTGCATGCGCGTAACCCCGACCTGTGCTGCCACGTTCGCAAGACGTTGCCGATGCTGCAGGCGCTGCGCGGGCTGAGTTGCTGGATCACCGGGCGCAAACGGTATCAGGCTGCCACCCGCGACGAACTGGCCCTGTTCGAGGCACAGGACCGCTGGATCAAGGTCAACCCGATCCTGGACTGGGACCGCGACCGCATCGCCGATTACTTCCACACCCACAACCTGCCGCGCCACCCGCTGGAGGCGCAGGGGTATCCGTCAATCGGCTGCGCGCCCTGTACCAGCGCGGTCCGCGAGGGCGACGACCCCCGCGCCGGGCGCTGGGCCGGCAGCGACAAGACCGAATGCGGCATTCATTTCGAGAACGGCAAACTGGTGCGCAAGGGTGGGTAAACCCTTGCGCATCCGCTGTTCTTAAGGCCTGGCGCGCATCAACATGCCGAACAGATCGCGGGGATCGTCCGGGTCGGCCAGCAGATCGAGCGCATAGTAGAGCCCGGTTTCCTCCAGCCGGTCGCGGACATAGCGCAGGGCGCTGAAATCCTCGATGGCAAAGCCCACTGAATCGAACAGGGTGATCTGCCGGTCCGAGGTTCGCCCCGGTGCCGCGCCGCTCAGCACCTGCCAGAACTCGGTCACCGCGTGATCCGGGTCGAGTTGCTGAATCTCGCCCTCGATCCGGGTCTGGGGCGGGTATTCGACGAAGATATCGGACCGGTGCAGGATACCCGGCGCCAGTTCGGTCTTGCCCGGGCAGTCGCCACCGATGGCGTTGATATGCACACCGCTGCCGACCATGTTGTCGGTCAGGATCGTGGCATACTGCTTGTCGGCGGTGCAGGTGGTGAGGATCTGCGCGCCCTCGATCGCTTCTTCGGGGCTGGCGCAGGTCACAACGGTCAGGCCGTGCCCGGCAAGGTTGGCGGCGCATTTGGCGGTGGCATCCGCATCGGTGTCGTAGAGGCGGACGCTCTCGATACCGCAGATGGCCTTCATCGCGAGGCTCTGGAACTCGGATTGCGCACCGTTGCCGATCATCGCCATGGTGTCGGCGCCGGTGGGGGCAAGGTGTTTCGCCACCATTGCCGAGGTGGCAGCGGTGCGCAGCGCGGTCAGCAGCGTCATTTCGGACAGCAGCACGGGATAGCCGGTGCCCACATCCGCCAGCAGGCCGAACGCCGTGACGGTCTGCAGCCCTTCCTTGGTGTTCTTGGGGTGACCGTTGACATATTTGAACCCATAGACCTCGCCGTCCGAGGTAGGCATCAGTTCGATTACGCCTTCGGCCGAATGCGAGGCCACACGCGGGGTCTTGTCGAACAGCTCCCAGC
>CAYGNB010000012.1:16770-20369 GCA_964351135.1 uncultured Rhodobacterales bacterium
TGGAAATCGCTGTGCGCATCGAGCCAGAGCACGAACAGGGGCCGGTCTTGCGTGGCGGCATGATTGGCCGCTCCGGCCACGCTGCCCAGCGACAGCGAATGGTCGCCACCCAGAAAGATCGGCAACCCGCGCCTGAGCGCCTCTTCGGCGGTGCGGATCAGCCGGTGGGTCCAGCCGATGGTTTCGTTGGGCCGGTGCAGCCGGCCGTCGTCGGTGTCGGGGTTGTGCGAGGCGGGTGTCAGGTTGCCCAGGTCATCGACCTTGTGGCCGAGATCGGTCAACGCCCGTGCCAGCCCGGCGGTCCGGTAGGCGTCGGGGCCCATCAGGCAGCCGGGCCGCTTCTGGCCGCTATCCACCGGCGCGCCGACGAGAATGCAGGTTCTTTTGGTCATGGTCGTCCCCAGGGGTGATCACACGAGGTTTGTCGCGGCCGAGTTAGCTTCCGGATCAGGTTGGACACCAGCCGCTATTTTGCGCATAATGAATGCGATTTATCCGATATGGAGGCAGTATTGGACAAAACGGATGAGCGTCTGGTTGCCGCGCTGCGCCATGACGCACGCGCGTCGCTGTCCGATCTGGCGCTGCAGCTGAACCTCTCGCGCACCACCGTGCGCAGCCGGATCGAACGGCTGCGGCAGCGGGGCGATATCGTCGGGTTCACCGTCGTACTCAAGGGCGACACCCAACCCGATCCCGTGCGCGGGTTGATGATGATCGGCATCGAGGGGCGGGGCACCGAGCGGATCATTCGCCAATTGCAGGGGCTGACCGAGGTGCGCGCGGTGCATTCCACCAATGGCCGCTGGGATGTGATCGTGGAACTGGGCACCGAAACGCTCGAAGCGCTGGATGCGGCCCTGACGCGGATTCGCCGGCTGGACGGGGTTTCCACCAGCGAAACCAGCCTGCTGCTGGCCACGCGCAAGGCGACCTGACCGCGCAACCTTTGCCGGCCTTGAGAGAAAATGCCGTGAATTCCCTCTTGTCGCCGGGTGGACAGTTCGCGACAGTTTGAACGAACCAACCAGTGGAGACCGTCATGGGACTGTGGAATTTTGTGAAGAAATCGGGAAAGAGCCTGTTTGGCGGCGGCGATGACGCCGAACCCGATGCCGAGGTGCTGAAGAAGGAAGTCGAGGATCTGGGCCTGGATGCGTCCGGTCTGGACATCTCGGTGGACGGCGACAAGGTCAAGGTCTCCGGCATGGGGGTCAGCCAGGCGATCCGCGAAAAGGTTGTGCTGGCCGTCGGCAATGTCAGCGGCGTGGCCAGCGTCGAGGATGACGGAGAGGCCGAAGACACGGTGTTTCATACCGTGGAAAAAGGCGACACCCTGTCGGCAATCGCCAAGAAGACGCTCGGCAGCGCCAATCGCTACATGGAGATCTTCGAGGCGAACAAGCCGATGCTGTCGGACCCCGACAAGATTTATCCGGGTCAGGTGCTGCGCATCCCGCAGGACAAGTCAGCCTGAGACCGAGCGAAACCGGAAAGGCGCCTCTCGGGGCGCCTTTTCAGTTTTTGTGCCACGCCGCGGCGATCCAGAGCAGAGCAAACACCAGCGACGCGATCGCATTCCAACTGGCCATGGACAGGCCCAGAAGCTCCCAAGGCACCTCGTCGCAGCGGACCAGCGGCGCGGCGAGAATCCGGTCCATCAACTCCTGCGGCGTCAACCCCTCGACCGGGGCCGAGGTACAGGTCGCCGGACCCTCCCACCAGCCACGTTCGACCCCGGTATGATAGGCGCCGATCGCCGCCGTGCTCAGCGCTGCGACCGCGCCGAGCAGAGGCAGCGCGCGACCGGGCAGAAACAGGGCCAGTACCCCGATCAGAATGGCCGCGGCGTGGGGCCAGCGCTGCCACAGGCATAGCGGGCAGGGGGGCAGGCCGCCCAGATACTGGAATGCGAAGGCACCTGCCAGAAGGGCGAAGGAACCGCCTGCGGCGGCGAGGATCAGCAACCGGCGCGTCATAGGTGTTTCACCAGGAAAAAGCCTCCGATCAGCAATATCATGAACAGCGTGAACATCAGCCCCAGCCGCCGTTCGATGAAGTCCCTGATCGGTGCGCCAAAGACCCGTAGCAGCCCGGCGACGACAAAGAACCGCAAGGCCCGCGCCAGGATCGAGGTGGCAACGAACGTGCCCAGCGGCATGCCGGTCCAGCCGGACATGATCGTGATGACCTTGTACGGGAAGGGCGTGACGCCTGCGGTCAGCACCGCCCAGAAACCGAAATCGTTGAACCGGGTGTTGAACTCGGCCATGGCCTCGCCCTTGCCCATCGCCGCGAGGATGGGCTGGCCGATGCTGTCATAGGCAAAGGCCCCGATCGCATACCCCAGCAACCCGCCCAGAACCGATGCAACCAGCGCCACCCCGGCGATCAGCCAGGCGCGCGACGGGCGCGCCAGGATCATCGGGATCATCAGCACATCCGGCGGGATCGGAAAGACCGAGCTTTCGACGAAGGACACCAGAGCAAGCCACCACAGGGCATGCGGATGATCGGCGAGATCCATGGTCCGGTCATAGATGCGTCTGAGCATGTGGCGGAATTTGTTCAGGTTGCGGATGATGCCGGAAAATCATGCGCCGGTCACAGCGTCAACCATGCGCCGCGCACGGATCGGTGATTTTTGACTATGGACCTCGCGGCGCGGCACCGCTAAATCCCTTGCTCACAAGATGCGGTCCCCCGAGGCTACCGGCGGGGAACGAAGGGCGCGGGTGTGGCGGAATGGTAGACGCGAGGGTCTCAAACACCCTTTCCGCAAGGAGTGTCGGTTCGAGTCCGACCACCCGCACCAACTCTTTGTAATCCGCGGCGAACGGGCCCCTCTCCTAGCGCTCCTGTGCGCGCTCAGCGGCCCCGGAACTCCGGTTTGCGCTTGTTTAGAAATGCGGTGACGCCTTCTGCATAATCGTCGCTTTCGCCACAGGTCTTCATGGCGTCGGCTTCCATTTCGAGATGGTCCTGCAAGGTGTCGACCGCTGCGGCCTGAATGCATTTCTTGGTCTTGCCGAGCCCGAGCGTGGGGCCGTTGGCGAGCGTTTCGGTCAGGGCGCGGGCCTCGCCCATCAGGTTGTCGTCCGGATAGGCCTTCCAGATCAGCCCCCAGTCCTCGGCCTGACGGGCTGGCAGGGGCATCGCGGTCATGGCGAGGCCCTTGGCGCGCGCTTCGCCCAGCAGGCGGGGCAGGTGCCAGCTGCCGCCGGTATCCGGGATCAGCCCGACCTTGGCAAAGGACTGGATGAACTTGGCGCTTTCGCCCGCCAGCACGATGTCGCAGGCCAGCGCCAGGTTGGCGCCCGCACCGGCGGCGACCCCGTTCACCGCGCAGACCACCGGAAAGTCGAGGGACCGGATCAGATTGACCAGCGGCGCGTAGAAGTCACGCACGGTCCGGCCCAGGTCCGGCTTGCCTTCCATCTTCGACGGGTCGCGGTCGCCCAGATCCTGGCCCGCGCAGAACCCGCGCCCCGCGCCAGTCAGCAGCAGTCCGCGTTTGCCCTGATCGCGTGCCCCGGCCAGAGCTGCGCGCAGGGCATGGTGCATCTCTTCGTTGAAGCTGTTGAGCTTGTCCGGGCGGT
>CAYGNB010000013.1:0-12485 GCA_964351135.1 uncultured Rhodobacterales bacterium
CCCTCGGTCAGCACCTTGAGGCTCTCGTTGGTCTGGCCCCAGCCGGTGGCCGAGCAGCGGTTGAACACCGGCACCCGCATCAGTTCGCGCATCGACGGGAACCCGAGGATCCGCAACTCGCCGGTCTGGCCCGACGACCAGAACCCGTAATACTCATCCAGTTCGCCGGGTTCGAGGTTGACCTTGCCCGAGGCGCGGGCGGCATGACCGCTGCCATTCAGCAGCGTACCGCCGATCCCGGTTCCGGCCAGCACCGCGCCGGTGGCGGTGGCGCCCAGCATCCCGCGGCGCGTGAGCGCCAGTTTCTTGAAAGCTTCCGACATATCCCATGTCCTCCTTTACGGTTTCATCCCCCGGCCGCCTTTTGCGGCGGGGTCTTTCTGAGCAATTCGGGCGTCACCTTGCCGACGGCGGCGCGGCGTTTCAGTTGGCGGATCACCACCGGGCATTTCGCCTCGGACTGGTAGAGCACCTGGCAATGCAGGCAGTTCACGCATTCGTTGGGGTTGATCTCGCCGGTCGGGTGAATGGCCTGCACCGGGCATTCATTGGCGCAGGTCTGACAGGGGCTGCCGCATTCCTTGTAGCGCCTGAGCCAGTCGAACATGCGCATCCGCGCGGGGATCGCCAGCGCGCCGCCCAGCGGACACAGATACCGGCAATAGAACCGTTCGACGAACAGCCCGGCCACGATCAGCAGCAGCGCAAACACCACAAAGGGCCAGTCGCGCACGAATTTCAGGATGATCGCGGTCTTGAACGGCTCGACCTCGGCCAGTTGCTCGGCCATGGTCATCGACACCAGCGACACCCCGAACAACCCGAGGAAGATCATGTACTTGATCGGCCAGAGCCGTTCATGCAGCCCCCAGGGCAGTTCCCATTGCGGCACCTTCAGCGCACGGGCGATCTGGTTGGTGATTTCCTGCAGCGCGCCGAACGGGCACAGCCAGCCGCAATAGGCGCCGCGACCCCAGAACAGCAGCGCGGCGGCGATGGAAAACCACTGGATGAACACCAGCGGATCCATCAGGAACGCGTCCCAGGTGAACCCCGTGCGCAGGCTGCCCGCCAGCGCCAGCAGGTTGACCACCGACAGCTGCGCATTGGCGTACCAGCCGATGAAGACCAGCGTGACAGTCAGGAACCCCATTCGGAACCAGTAGAACAACCGCGCATTGGCGGTGGCCTGGAACTGGAAGAAGAACACGCCGGTCAGCACCGTCAGCATGACGCCCAGGACCGCAATTTCCACCGCCCGGTCGCGCCAGATACGCTGCCACAGGGCCGCCTTGGCCGCGGCCTCGTCAGCGGGATCGTCCACCAGCGGCGGCGCGGCGGCCGCGACCGGCAACAGATAGCTTTCGGGCAGTTTGTAACCCAGATCGAAGGTCAGGAACGTCTTTTCCACCGCCCCCACCGCCCGCTGTGCGAGAAGCTGGACACGGAACGGCGCGGTCGGGTCGAACCCGACATCGGCGGGGATCCTGAAGATATCCAGTTCGGCAAAGCTCGGCGCGTCCGGCGCGGCCACCTGGCGCAGCCGCTTGTGCTGTTTGTCGGTCCAGCGCACGGCGGTATCGCCCTGGATCAGCTGGATGCGGTCGAACAGCCCCCCGCGCACGTAACCCGATCCCTTGAAGGAATACTTGCCGCGCCCCAGCAGCAGCAGCGCCTGTTCGCCCTCGCCCAGCCAGTCGGTGAGATTCCGGTATTCCTCGTCGCCCAACAGGCTGCGGCCGATGGACGGAACGCTGACCAGTGCGGCGTGCATGTCGATATAGGTATCGTCCGGTGCGCCCTTTTCCGGGCGTTTCGCGGCACGGTCGTCGCCCGACGCCTCGAACGCCGCGTTGATCTGGCCCACATCCAGCGTCAGCCGCCGGATCGAGCCGCCGCCCGACAGGGTCGACCAGTCGGCGATGCCCGTGCGGGTCAGGTCGATTTCGCGTTTCGGCCCCTGTGCTGCCGCCTGCGACAGCCCGCCCAGCCCCAGCGCGCGGGCCACCTTCAGCCCGGCACGCACCAGGCTGTCGTCGATGACCATGATGGTGACCGTGGCCCCGGAGATGATATCCAGATCATGAGCGCCGCCGCCGGTTGCCGCCTCGGCCTTGAGATCCAGTCCGGCATAGCCTTCGGTCAGTTCGATCATGCGCGAATTGGGAATGCCGATCAGAACGATCGGTTCGGAATGGGCCACCAGCTCGACCCCGGTCAGCACCGCGTCGTCGTCAATGGCGGCGACCACATGGATCGGTTTGCCGGAATAGCCGGTGGTGCCGACGAAATCCGATGTCAGAAACACCCATGCAACGGTTTCGCCCCCGCGCAGCACCGGCGCCACCGGGACATCGTCGCGAATCTGCCCGAACGCATCGGCACCGTCGGCGAACAGCGCCGGGTCGAGATCGGGCAGGAAACTGGCCAGCGTCTCGGCCCGTGCGGGCAACACCGCGAACAGGGCCAGAAATGCGGCAAGTAGCAGGCGCAGGACAATCGCCAGCCCATGCCGGGCGCCATATGCCAGGGAACGGGGTATGTTCATTGCCTGTCGTCTCATCCGGGCCGGGCCGGCGGCGCGATCAGGATCAGCAGCATACCGGCGATTCACGAAACGGGGATTCGCAACAGCAGGCGAATCCGTTTCCGTGCAGCCTAACGGCCCCGGTCACGACCGGATTTGACGATAGTCAAGGCGATGGAGCTGGTCTGTCAGGCGCCGGTGGCGCCGGTTCCGTCCGTGCTCTCCCCCGCATCCTGGTCATCCTCGGAGTGAAGGTCGTGCACAGCCCAGCGGCGGTCTTCGCCCGGCGATGGCAGATCCTCCTCGGGCACAACCAGGTGCAAGTGCATCTTGGCGATGAAATAGGCGGTCACCGGCGCAGTGAGGAACAGGAACAGCGAAATCAGCAGCTCGTGCAGGCTGAGATAACCGCGCGCCGCCACCGAGTAGAGCATCGACGCAATCAGCACCCCGCCCACGCCCAGCGTGGTCGCCTTGGTCGGCGCGTGCAGCCGTGACATCGGATCGCCCAGCTTGATCAGCCCGTAGGACCCGACCAGCCCGAAGATACCCGAGATCATCAGGAAGGCGGCGATCAGAAATTCCAGGAGCCAGTGCATAACCGCCTCACTCGATGATGTTGCCGCGCAGCACGAAACGCGCATAAGCAACGGTAGAGACAAAACCCAGCATGGCGATGATCATGCTGGCCTCGAAAAAGATCGTGCTGTTCACCAGAATGCCATAGAGCACGAGCAAGGCGATGGCGTTGATCACCATCGTGTCCAGCGCCAGCACCCGGTCGCCGATATGTTCGGCGGTCCCGATCTTCCAGAGGTTCATCAGGATGCCGATGCCGAAACAGGCAAAGGCGAAATAGATGGCGAAGGTGATCATTCGAATATCTCCATCAGCCGGCGCTGGTACCGTTCGGTGATCTCGTCGCGCACCACGTCCGGGTCGGGCGCGTGCAGGCAGTGAACCAGCAGGTTGTGCCCCTCGGCGGACAGGTCGCAGGACACCGTTCCGGGGGTCAGGGTGATCGTACCGGCCAGCGCGGTAATCGCCTCGGGCGTCCGCAGTTCGAGCGGCACGCAGATCAGCGCCGGGCGCAGGTCGCGATTGCGCCGGAACAGCACCAGCTGGGCCACCACGATATTGGCCACGATGATGTCGAAAATCGCGATCAGAACGTATTCGGCGATCTTCAGGGGTTTGCGCAGGATCGGGCGATCCGGCCAGTACGGACCGGTGAGAAAGGGGATCACGATCCCCAGCAGCATCCCGAACAGCATCGAGTTGAGCGACAGGCGGTTGACCAGCAGTTGCCAGACCAGAAACAGCAGCAGCGTCAGCAGCGGGTGCGGGAACAGGCGTTTCAGCAGGCGCATGGCTACGGTCCCTTCAGCACGGCGTCGATATAGCCGGTCGGGTTATAGAGCTGCTCGACCGTTGCCGCGGCATAGGACGACATGGGCCCGGCCAGCACCGTCAGCAGCATCAATGCACCCAGCAGAGCAAACACCGCCACAAAGGGCAAGCCCGGCGCGCGCGGCGCGGGTTCGGCCGCCTCTTCTTCGTCGATCACCTCGGCATCGGGCACCAGCCCCAGCGTCGCGTCATGGGGTTTCCAGAACAGCAGCGACCCGGCCCGGCCCAGACCGATGATCGCCACCAGCGACGTCGCCAGCATCACGGCCCAGATCAGCATCATGTCGGGATGCGCGCGTGCCGCGTCGAGAACCAGCAGCTTGCCAATGAACCCCGACAGCGGCGGCATCCCGGCCACGGCGATGGCCCCGGTAAAGAACAGCGCCGAAATCAGCCCGCCCTGCGGCATCGGCGCCGTCGGTTTCAGCCCATCGCCCCGGCGTTCGATCACCAGATCGGCGACCAGGAACATCAGCGCCGTGGCAAAGGTGGAATGCACGATATAGTAGAGCGCAGCCGCCGTGGCCTGCGGCGTGAACAGGGAAATCGCGGTCAGCAGCGTCCCCATCGACCCGATCGCGGCAAAGGCGGTCATGCGGCTGACCTGCCGCGCGCCGAGGATACCGACCATCCCGACCACCAGCGTGAGCAGCGCCGCCGGCAACAGCCAGTCGCCCACCAGCCCGGCCGTGATCTCCAGATCGGGCGGAAACACCAGCGTATAGAACCGCAGGATCGCGTAGGCGCCCACCTTGGTCATGATCGCGAACAGCGCCGCGACCGGCGCGGGGGCGTTGGCGTAACTTGCCGGCAGCCAGAAATGCAGCGGCAGCACCGCCGCCTTGATGGCGAACACCAGCAGCAGCAGAACCGCGCCAACCCGGATCAGGGCGGTGTCCTCGGTCGGCAACTGGCCGATCTTCATCGCCAGGTCGGCCATGTTCAGCGTCCCGGTCACCGAATAGATCGTGCCCAGCGCAAACAGGAACAGGGTCGATCCGAGCAGGTTGTAGACCACGTATTGCACACCCGCGCGCAGCCGCGTCGACCCGCCGGAATGGATCATCAGCCCGTAGGACGCGATCAGCAGCACCTCGAAGAACACGAAGAGGTTGAAGGCATCGCCGGTCAGGAATGCGCCCAGCACCCCCATCAGCTGAAACTGGAACAGGGCGTGGAAATGCCAGCCGCGCGCGTCCCAGCCGGACCCGACCGCATAGAGCAGCACCACCAGCGCCAGCAGCGCCGTCAGCAGCACCATCATCGCCGACAGCCGGTCCAGAACCAGCACGATGCCGAACGGCGCGGGCCAGTCCCCCAGTTCATAGACCTGGATCGTACCGCCCGCCGCCTGCCAGGTCAGCACCAGCGCCACCGCCAGCAGGACCACGCTGCCGCCGATGGAAAAGATCCGCTGCAGGTCCAGGTGGTGCCGCAACACCATGATGATGAACGGCGCCAGCAGCGCCGGCAACACGATGGGAAGGACGATCAGGTGACTCATGCGCCGTCTCCTTCCTCGGTATCCTCGGGAGGTTCGTCACCGCCATCGGCGGCCATGTCGATACGGTCGGTGCGGGCGGACAGATAGGCGCTCAGCGCGATCATCACCACCAATGCGCTCATACCAAAGGAAATCACGATCGCGGTCAGCACCAGCGCCTGCGGCAGCGGATCGGTATAGGCCTGCGCCGTATCGTGCAGCACCGGCGGCAGGTTGACCGCCAGCCTGCCGGTCGCGAACAGGAACAGGTTCACCGCGTAAGACAGCAACGACACCCCCAGGATCACCGGAAAGGTGCGCTGCCTCAGCACCAGATAGACGCCCGTGGCGGTGAGCACGCCGACGGCGCTGGCCAACAGCAGTTCCATGCTCAACCCTCCGTCCCGTCGTGCAGCGCGTCATCCCGCGCAGGGTTGATATCCATGGCGTGGGGCTGTTCCTTGTGCGGCTGCCACGCGTAGCGGGCGAGGCTCTCCAGCGCCAGTGTGACCGCCCCCAGCACGGCCAGGAACACGCCCAGGTCAAAGAACATCGCCGTGGCCCATTCGATCTTGTCCAGCCCTGGCGGGTAGAGGTAACCGAAATCCGAGGTCAGGAACGGTTTCTCGTTGAACCACGCGCCGATCCCGGTGACGGCCGCCACCAGCACGCCCGATCCGATGATCCCGTGGAACGGATAACGTTGCCGTGCCGTCGCCCATTCATAGCCGCTGGCCATGTATTGCATGATCACGGCGATGGCCACGATCAGCCCGGCGATGAAACCGCCGCCCGGCGCGTTGTGACCCCGGAAAAAGATATAGGCCCCGACCATCAGCGCGATGGGCATCATCACGCGGGTGATCACCACCATCATCAACGGATGTGAATCGCCGGCCAGCGGCGCGTCGGGCTTGCGGTTCAGCAGGCGGGCGCGCACCCGGCTGCCGAGGATCGCCTCGGTGATCGCGTAGATCACGATGGCGGCGATGCCCAGCACGATGATCTCGCCGAACGTATCGAAGCCCCTGAAGTCCACAAGGATGACGTTCACGACATTGTCGCCGCCACCGCCCTTGTAGGAGTTCGCCAGGTGGAACCCCGAAATCGACGGAAAGGCGAAATCGCGCAGCATCAGGGCATAGATCAGCCCGCCAACGCCCACCCCGGCCCCGATCGAGAGGATCAGGTCGCGCAGGCGGCGCCCGGAGGAGCTTTCGCGCGGGGTTTCGCGCGGCATGAAGTTCAGCGCCAGAAGCAGCAGGATGATCGTCACCACCTCGACCGAGATCTGCGTCAGCGCGAGGTCCGGGGCCGAGAGATAGTTGAAGGTCATCGACACCATCAGTCCGGTGACCCCGATCAGCACCAGCGACAGCAGCCGGTTGCGGTGGAACACCACGATGGCCAGCGCCGACCCGACCAGACAGACCCAGCCTGCCACCAGCAGCCAGTGCACCGGCAGCGCCGTGCGTGTCGGCACCCCGATCGAGCCGGTCGAATAGCCGTAGCCCGCCAGCGCCAGCGTGAACACGACAAAGATCGCCGCATAGCGGGTCAGCGATCCGTCATGCAGCAGGTCGGTGACGGCGGCGCTCAGCCGTGTCAGCCGGGCGATGGCTGCGTCATAGATATCCTTGGCCTCGGGGCGCGGCGCGGCCAGCCAGGCGCGGTTCATCCCGCCATGGCCCGACAACAGCAGCAGCCCGCCCGCCACGGCAATTGCCGACATCAGCAGCGCCGGGTTCAGACCGTGCCACAGTTTCAGATGCACATGCGGGGCGTGCCCGCCGGTCACGGCATTGGCGGCGGTCTCCACGATACCGCCGGCGAACAGCATCGGGAACAGCCCGATCAGCACCACCAGAACGGCCAGGAAAGCGGGCGGCAGCCACATCCCCGCCGGGGGATCGTGCGGATGGGACGGATAGTCGTCGCGCACCGGCCCGAGAAACACATGCGCCACATAGCGGAAGGAATAGGCGGCCGAGAATACGGCGGCAAAGGTCGCCACCACGGCCACCAGCAACGGGTGCCCGAACAGATGCGTGTGCAGCGCCTGTTCCAGCATCATTTCCTTGGACAGGAACCCATTGAGCGGCGGAATCCCTGCCATCGACAGGGACGCGACCGTGGCGATCACGAACGTGACCGGCATCAGCGTGCGCAGCCCGCCCAGCAGCTTCGCGTCGCGGGTGCCGGTTTCGTGATCGACGATCCCGGCCGACATGAACAGCGCCGCCTTGAAGGTGGCATGGTTGAGAATGTGGAACACCGCCGCCACCGCCGCGTATTCGGTGCCGAAGCCCAGCAGCATCGTGATCAGGCCCAGATGGCTGACGGTGGAAAAGGCCAGCAGCGCCTTCAGATCGTCCTTGAAGAAGGCGATCACCGCGGCGACCACCATCGTGACCAGCCCCGTGGTGGCCACGAGATAGAACCAGGCTTCGGTCCCGGCCAGAACCGGCCACAGCCGCGCCATCAGGAACAGCCCCGCCTTCACCATCGTCGCCGAATGCAGATAGGCCGAAACCGGCGTCGGCGCGGCCATCGCGTGCGGCAGCCAGAAATGGAACGGGAACTGCGCCGATTTGGTGAACGCGCCCAGCAGGATCAGCACCAGTGCCGGAATGTAGAGCGGGCTGGACTGCACCAGCTCTTTCTGCGTCAGGATCACGCTCAGGTCATAGCTGCCGACGATATTGCCGAGGATCAGCATCCCCGCGATCAGCGCAAGACCGCCGCCGCCCGTGACCGCCAGCGCCATGCGGGCGCCCTGCCGCCCTTCGGGCAGGTGTCGCCAATACCCGATCAGCAGGAACGACGACAGCGATGTGAGTTCCCAGAACACCAGCAACAACAATATGTTGTCGGACAGGACGATCCCCACCATCGCGCCCTGAAACAACAGCAGATAGGCATAGAACTGCCCCATCGGGTCCTGACGCGACAGATAGAATCGCGCATAGATGATGATCAGCAGCCCGATCCCCAGGATCAGCCCGGCGAACAGGAAGCCCAGCCCGTCGAGAAAGAAATTCGCGTTCAGGCCCAGCCCCGGCAGCCAATCCACCCGCGCCGTGACCGTTTCGCCGCGAAACACGGCGGGGGCGTTCAGCAACAGACCGATCAGTGCGATAAGCGTCACCGTACCCGCAGCCGAAGCCGAGGCGGTGCGGCCCGCGCGGACCAGCAACGCCGGAAAGACCGCCCCGATAAAGGGAAGAGCCGCGATCAGGAACAGGGACAAAAGGGCAGCCTCCATTTCTTCGGCACGGGAAACACGTCTGCCCTGCGTAAGCAATTTTTATCCGCTGTCCAACCCTGTCGGGCAAGATTTTGTCTTTGGCCGTCGGCGGATCCCTGCAACCGGCGATACTGACAAGGATGTGATTGCCGCTTGGGCCGCTGTTGCGGCATGGTGTGGACCAACCGCCGCAACCCGGTCGATACCCGTGCCCACCGACACCCGCCTGCAATCCGCCCTGAGCACGCGCCGCATGGTGATTTTGGTCGGCGCTGCGGCATTGGCCGGTCTCGGCTGGCAGGCGCTGGCGCCCGACCGGCCGCCGCCGCCCGCAATCGGCCCCGAGGCAGCCCACGAACGGGCGCTGGCGGGGGATCTGCTGCTGATCGACATCCGCCGCCCCGACGAATGGCGCGACACCGGGATCGGCGCGGGGGCGCAGCCGCTCGACATGCGGCGCAAGGATTTCATCGAAACGCTCACCGGGCTGGCCGGGGGGCAGACCGAGCGCCCGGTGGCCCTGATCTGCGCACGCGGCGTGCGGTCGGCGCGGCTGGCACGACGCCTGAAAGCCGCGGGTTTCACCCAGGTTCTGGACGTGTCCGAAGGCATGTCGGGCTCGGCCGCCGGTCCCGGCTGGCTGGCCCGGGGCCTGCCGGTGCAGCCGCCGACCGACGAGGACAGCTCGTGATCCGGCTGGCGGTCATGGCCTGTGCGGCGCTGCTGGCGGCAGGCGCGGCGCAGGCCGGGTGCGGCGCCCGCCCGGAACCCTGCCAGATCGAGAACGGTGAATATCACGCCGCATTGCCGCCGGGTGGCGGGCAAGCGCCGCCCGTGGTCCTGTTCCTGCACGGCGCGGGCAGCAATGGCGCTGCGGTGATGCGCAATGATGGCCTGGTAAAAGCGCTGCTGGATCGCGGCTACGCGGTGCTTGCCCCCTCGGGATCGCGGCGGTTTGGCAGCGGTGCCGGGCGCAGCTGGAACTTCTATCCGGGCTGGGACGGACGCGACGAAGCCGCGTTCCTGCACGCAACCATCGCGGATGCCGCCGAACGGATGGGTACCGCGCCGGACAAGGTGCTGCTGGCGGGGTTTTCGGCAGGCGGGTTCATGGTCAACTATCTGGCCTGTTCGGCCCCCGGCGCCTTTGCCGCCTTTGCGCCGGTGTCGGGCGGGTTCTGGCGACCGCACCCCGAGACCTGCACCGGGCCGGTGCGGCTGTTCCACACCCATGGCTGGCGCGACACCACCGTGCCGCTCGAAGGCCGGTTTCTCGGCGGTGGCCGTTACCAGCAGGGCGATATCATGGCCGGGCTGGAAATCTGGCGCACGGCCAATGGCTGCGCCGACCAGCGCCCGGACGGGTATGACGAAACCGGCCCCTTCCTGCGGCGCCGCTGGGACAGCTGCGATCCGGGCAGCGCGCTGGAACTGGCGCTGTTTCCGGGCGGTCACATGGTGCCGCGCGGCTGGGCGGATATGGTCCTCGACTGGTTCGAGGGTCTGCCCCCCGCACCGTGACCGACGATAACGCTATTCCGCTGCGGTGACCGATGCGCCGCCTTCCAGCGCCTGCCTGAGCCCGGCGCGATAATGCTGCGCCGCCTGCGCGATGGCCGGCGGACGCAGATCCTCGCGGGTGCCCAGCCAGCGGGCGGCCTTTATCCGCGCCCCGCTGAGCGCCGACAGCGGCACCGCCAGCACCAGGCTCAGCGCGATCGGCAACAGCCAGAGCGACACCAGCCCCGCCAGCATCCCCGCCAGCAGGACGATTCCGCTGACGGTTTCCAGCGCGTGACATTTGACCAGATCCAACAATCCGTAACGCCCGCCGTCGCGCGCCTGCGGTTTCCAGCCCCGCTGCAACCCCAGCAGCGACCGGAACACGGCCACCATCTGCTGCACCATCAGCACCGGCGCATAGGCGACCGACAGCACCAGTTCGACCAGCACCGACAGCGCCAGCCGGGCGGGGCCACCGAAATCGGACACCCGCGCGCCGGTCAGCGGCAGCGCGACCAACCCCAGCAGCTTTGGCGTCAACAGCATCGCGTAGACCAGCACGATAACCAGCAACGCCCGTGTTTCGGTCATCGCGGGCCAGTCCGGGAACAGCGGGTTGGTATCGTTGAAGTAACGCAGCACACTGGCATCGCCGCCCCGCCCGATCAGTGCCCACATCACCAGCAGCGCGAACCAGACCGGCGACATCAGATAGCCCACCGCGCCATGCAGCAGGTGAAACCGTGACATCGACGCAAAGCCCTGCGCCCCCAGCAACCGCAGATGCTGCAGGTTGCCATGGCACCAGCGCCGGTCGCGCAGGATATGGTCGATCAGCGTCGCCGGTGTTTCCTCGTAGGATCCGGTTATGCGCGGCAGGAACCGCACCCCCCACCCGGCGCGGCGCAAGAGCCCCGCCTCGACGAAATCGTGGCTCATGATCTCGGACCGGCGCCCGCGCAGGCCGCGCAGCGGCGGCAGCCCCGCGCAGGTGGCAAAGGCACGGGTCCGCAGGATCGCGTTGTGACCCCAGTAGTTGCCGTCATGCCCGCCGATACGGGCCAGCCCCTCGGCCAGCACCGCGCCGTAAACGCCGTTGGCGAATTGCTGCATCCGGGCAAACACGGTCTGCGCCCCGATCAGGTGCGGAAAGCTCTGGATCAGCCCGGCGCCGGGATCGGCGGCCAGCGCATCGGCCAGCCGCGCCACCGCGCGGCCGGTCATCAGGCTGTCGGCGTCGAGCACCAGCATCGCGTCCCAGTCGCCGCCCCAGCGCCGCACCCAGTCGGCGATGTTGCCCGCCTTGCGGCCGGTGTTCTCGGTCCGGCGGCGGTAATGGATGCGCAGCCCCGGCGACAGTGCCATCAGCGCGCGCAGGCTGTCCTGTTCCTTGGCGGCAGTGTCGGGATTGCGCGTGTCCGACAGCACGAACATGGCATAGTCGTGCCGGCCGCCGCGCGCGCGCAGATCCTCGAGCATGGATTGCGCGTTGCCCAGCACATCCCAGGGCTGTTCGTCGCAGACCGGCAGCAGCAGCGCGACCTTCAGCGGCGGGACCGCCCCCTGCGGCAACGGGCGCTGCGGACGGCGTCCGGCGCGCGCCAGTGACCACAGCCCCAGCAGAACCGTGCCGACCGTCAGCGCCAGCCAGAACACGTTGAACCCGACCAGCCACAGCAACAGCGCCTCGACCCAGGTCAGCCCGCGGTCGGAAAACCAGTCATGCATCACCCACAGCAGCAGCACGGTGGCCGCCACCGCCGGCGCGAACGCGGCCAGACGCCAGCGCCGCTGGCCGGTGATGGGCTGCGGCCCCGGCGCATGACCATCGCGGAAACGGGCGTGGAAATCCTGCTCCGGCATCGGCAGGGGCGCCTCGGGCGGCATCATGTGCAGATCGTTTCTCATCTCGTCCACCGATAGAGCCAGACCTCGGAAGCCGGCGCGTCGCCGCGACGCAACTGCGCCCGCAACTCGACATGGTCATGGTCCCCGGGCTCAAAGCGGAACGCCAGCCGCAGGCCGCCGGTTTCCGGGTTTCGCTCCAGCACGCCGGGGCTGGGGTCGACCTGTACCGACGAAATCAGCGCTTCGAGCGTATCGGGGTTTTCGTCCAGCAGCGGATGCGGTTCGAACTCGACCATGACCACGCGCCCGCCGGACAGGCCCGCGCCCATGCGCGTGTCCATCACCCGGGGCAGACCGTCGGCCAACGGGGCGCGGTCGCACCAGGTCAGACGATAGGCCAGGTCCACCCGCTGCCCCGCCGGATAAGGCGTGCGCGGGCGCCAGTATGCGACGATGTTGTCGTAGAT
>CAYGNB010000013.1:12585-20103 GCA_964351135.1 uncultured Rhodobacterales bacterium
GGCCGGAAATCGTCGAACCGCGTCCGGTCGGTGGCATCGAACAGGAACATCGAGGTCAGCGGGCCGATCCCCGCATGGGTCAGGTCCACGCGCGGGAACAGCGTCGCTTCGACCTCCATCACGCAGGACGGGCCGGGCGTGATATCGAACCGGTAGGCCCCGGTGACAGAGGGGCTGTCCATCAATGCGTGAACCACCATGTTGCGCTGCCCCGGCGCAGGGGTTTCCAGCCAGAACCTGGTGAATTCCGGGAATTCCTCGCCGTCGGGATCGCCGGTTTTCAACGCCAGCCCGCGCGCCGACAGACCATAGGCCTGCCCGATCCCGATGGCGCGAAAATAACTGGCGCCCTGGAAGACGCAGAATTCGGTCTTCTTGCCCGGCAGATCCAGATCCGTGCGCAGCCGGAATCCCGACCAGCCGAGGCTGTCATCGGCACTGAGATCCGGCATCTCGACCTCGGTCCCGATCTTGAAGCGGCTGAGATCGAAGGGCACGGGGGCCGTGGCGCCGTCCTGCACCGTGTCGATCTGCACCGGGCGCGGGAAATAAAGGCCGGGGGCAAAGAAATCGACCTCGTAAGGCTTGTCCGACTCACGCCATAGCGACCGGTCGGTGCGAAACCGCAGCGCCCGGTACTGTGGATATGTCAGATCCAGCCAATCCTGCGGCACCGTCGCCCGTGGTGCATAATCCTGCGCCGCCAGATCACTGGCCAGCGCGATCACCGACTCGCGGCTGAACCCGGTGTCGGCCCGCAGGGGCCCCGTCATCGCCAGCGCCGTCGAACCGGCCAGAAAAGCTCGTCTCGAGAACATCATGTCCGCTTGCTCCGCCAGGGTTGGGATTTGAACCAGCCGGCCGTATAGGCCACCGCGGTAATCATCGCGAACCCGATCAGGTTCACCGCCGACACGGTCAGGTTGTTGCGCCCGACCACGTCGAGCACGGCCCCCAACAGCTGCGCCAGCGCCATCGAGAACACGAATACCGCCAGCGACTGCTGGCCCACCTTCGTGATGATCTTCAGCAGGAACCGCGCCGTCGCGCCGCCATGGGCCGCCGCGCGCGTCAGGCGCTGCCCGCCCTGCCCCGCCGCGACCCAGCCGAGATAGGCCAGCGACAGGAAATGCAGATAGCGCAGCAGCCCCAGTTCGGTCTTGTTGCGCAACTCGCCGGTCAGCGGCCAGGTCTCGCGGATCGCGCTGGCGAGATCGGCATTGACCGCCCCCAGCCAGGTCAGCGCCTTGAACGACCCGAACGGCGCGGACAGAACGACGAAGGCGACACAGATCCAGATCAGCACCTTCGACACCGGCGGCGCAGGCAGCCAGCCACGCATGAAGGCAAAGCCGGTAAAGAACAGCAATTGCCAGCCGAACGGGTTGAAGAACCATTGCCGGTCCGACCACGGCTCCGCCGGCAGCGGCAAGCGACCCAGATTGGCGGCCAGCCAGACCGCTGTGCAGACCACGGCAACCAGCCACGGGCTGACCCGCGCCAGCGCCATGAGCGCCGGCATCATCGCCAGCACCACCAGATACATCGGCAGGATGTCGAAATAATTGGGGACATAGGTCAGCGTGAACAGTCCGACCATCTGCGGCGCCGGATCATCAAAGAAATGCTGCAGGTTCAGCGACGACACATAGTTCTTGTCGAACGCGCCGGTCAGGTCGATCGCGGCCAACGACACGGCCACGAAGAAGAACAAGCAGATATGTGCCCAGTAGACCTGCCAGACCCGGAACACGACCCGCGCCGTCCCCATCGGCCAGCCCTGCCGCGCGAAACATCCGCCAAAGGCGATGGCAGAGGCCATGCCGGAACAGAACACGAATATCTCGGCGGCATCGGAAAACCCGAACCGCGCCGGAATCCAGTTCGCCCAGCGGTTGGACGGGATATGCGCGACCAGGATGATGAACATCGCGATTCCCCGATAGAAATCGAGCCGTGGATCGCGCCGCGACGCCACCGATGCCGTCGGCGCGGCTGTCCGCTCCGAGGCTTCGGCGGCGGGTGAAAACCCCGCTGCAGTTGCAACCGTTGCCATATAGTTCAGCATTCCCCTTGTCTTTTGTTCCGTCTCGCCGGGCGGATCACTGGCCGGATCACTGGGCCGGGATATCGAGCGCCGCGCCCCGGCCCGCCGCAATCAGATCGCGCCGGGCGTGGGCATAGCCGTCGTCTCGGGATCGCCGCCGGGTCCGGTCGTTCAGGATGGCCTCTGCGGCGTCGAACTGCCCTGCCCGAATACCCGCGTCTATGGTCATGCGTTCGAACACGTCTCGTTGGGCATGGCTACCCCCCGCGCGCTGCATATCGCCGCGCGCGGCGGAAAGATGCGCAAAGGCCGACGCGAACCGCCCCTCGGCAAAGGCACGCAACCCCGTCGCGGCCTCCATACCGGGCCGCGCCATGTTGCGCTCTGCCCGGGTTTCCGACCGGGCCGCATCGCGGCCGATACGCCGGATCAGCCGTTGTGCGGCCTCACCCCGGTTGTCACCGTTCAGCGCGAGCAGGTAGTGCAGATCGGCAAAGATCAGGCAGCCGTCCTGCGTCCGCGTCTCGGCCAGATCGGCCAGTTCCTGCCAGCGGTCACCTACATCGACACCTTCGAGCTCCAGCCGCATCAGCAGCGCGGTCCCATTGGCGATATCGCGGTAATCGTCGGTGCGTTCGGCGCGGACTTCGTGATCGTAGAGCGCCAGAACGGCGTCGATCTGTCCCAGATCCAGATGCATCAGCGCCTTGTGCCACCAGACATGGAACCGGAAATTGTTACAATGCGCCCAGGCGCCTTCGCGGCCCTCCAGCCAATCGAGCCCCTGCTGCGCACAGCCGGTCATGTCATGCACATGCGCCACCGCGTGTAGCCCCCAGGCATCGTCGGACACCAGCCACAGCCCGCGGCGGCCCGTGGTTTCGGCGCGGGCATAATCGCCTGTCTCCTCGAGCGAAAACGCATGGCATCCGAGCAGATAGCCGTAAGCAGCATGAGACTCGTCATAGGCCGGCAGCACCCGTTCCACCGACCGGCGCATCCCGGTCTCGTCGCCCAGCACAAAGCGGATCGCGTGGCTCAGCTTCATCGCAAGCGCGTCGCCGGGATCGGTGCGTAGCACCTGTTCGAGCCGCTGCACCGCCTGGCCGGGGTGGCCACCGATCCAGTCCGCCAGCGCGCTCACGTACAGCCGTTCACGGGGCAACGCGTCACCCTGCGCGAGTATCTGCTGCGCACGGGCCAGCGCCGACACCGCGTCGGCCACCAGTTCGCGCCGTCCCATCAGCATCAGGAACAATCCCTGCACCGCATGCGCCTGCACGAAATCCGGGTCCGCGCGCAGCACCGCGCCCAGATATTCGGGGGTGCGCGCCGAATGGGCGAGAAAGCCCTGCATCGTTGCGTTCCAGTCAGCGATCACGGCTGGATCGCTCAGGCTGGTCGTCTGGCCATAGAGGTCATGGGGCATGCCGGCTCGGTTCCTGCGTCTGTCAATTTCGCTGCATGTGCAGCATTGGCGTCAAATGCAATAACAGACTGCGCAGAAAGGAAATATCACATCCTTCTCTGCTCGCGCATTGGTGACCCCTCGTGTGCCCGCGATGGGTAAAACTTTGCCGACGGCTTAGGCAAATCGGCGAGGATTCGCACGGAATTGTCAGATCCGGCCGTCATAGGCGCGTGATCCGATCCCGGCGGCGATCACGGTGAACCGATCTGATTCGAGCGCCCGGTGCAACGCATCCCGCAAACCGGCCCGATCCTGCACCGAAACGCCATGGCCGCCCAGCGCGCGCGCCAGTGCAGGCAGGTCGTGGCGGGGGAAATCGACGCCCGCATTGCGCATCTGGCGTTGCCGCTGTTTCAGTTCGATCAGCGCCAGACTGTCGTCGACAAACACCACGAAAATGGGGGCGACGCCCAAATCCGCCGCGGTCGCCAGTTCGCCCGCCACCATCAGGAATCCGGCATCGCCGGAAAAGCTGACCACCGGGCGGCCGGGCGCGGCCAGTTTCATCCCGATGGCCAGCGGCACGGCGCAGCCCATGGTGCAGAAGCCCGAGCTTTGCACCAGCCCGCGCGGCTCGGTGCAACACCACATCTGCGATAGCAGAATCCGGTGCGCCCCGCTGTCGGCGCTGGCCAGCGTGTCGGGCGGCAACACCGCCCGCGCCTCGGCGATCACCGCAGCGGGGCCCCAGTCGTCATCCTGCGGGAAAGCCGCGGCCAGCGCCGCCCGCGTCTGCGCGGGTTCGCCCCCCGTCCAGGTCACGCGCGGCGCGACTTCGTGGCCCAGCACATCGAGCGCGGCGCCGGTATCGGCGACAAATGTCAGCCCGGCGCTGTGCATCCCGTGATCGTTGGGTTCGGCGGCGATGTCGATCACCTGCTGGGCGTCGGGGTTCCAGGCATCGCGCCACCCCGGCCGCATCTCGATCGGGTCATAGCCCAGCGCCAGCACCAGATCGGCAGCGTGCACCAGTGGCAGCAGATGCCGGTCGGCCAGCGGCGACAGCCCCGCCGCGCCCAGACACAACGGATGATCCTCGGGGATGATCCCCTTGGCCTTGTAGGTGGTGACAAAGGGCACGCCGAACCGCTCTACGAAACCGCGCAGCGCCTCGCCGCTGCCATCGCGCAGCGCATCCAGCCCGATCAGTGCCAGCGGACGGTCGGCCCGCGCCAGCCAGTCCCGCGCCCGGTCCAGCGCCGGGCCGTGCGGGATGGCGGCCGCCTCCGGCGCCATCTCCGGACCGGGCTGCGCCGTGGCATCCGCCACACCGATCGGCACATCGATATGCACCGGTCCCTGCCGAGGACGCAGCGCGATGCGCACCGCCTTGTCGGCGATCAGCCCCGCGCCGCCGGGCGTCAGGCGGAACGTGGCCTTGGTCACCGCCCCCAGCACCGCCTGATGGTCCACGACCTGATGGGTATAGCGCAGCGCCTCGTCCGCCTCGACACAACCGCTGAGCACGATCATCGGCACCCGGTCCTGCATCGCGTTGGCCACCACGTTGACCGCATTCAACACCCCCGGCCCGATGGTGCCGACGAGGATCGCGGGCGCGCCATCGCGATGATGCACGCCCTCGGCCATGAATCCGGCCGCATTTTCATGGCGCGCGAGGTGGAACCGGATGCCCGCCGATTCGAGCGCATCCACCAGCGTCAGCACCTCGCCGCCGGGCATACCGAACGCATGGCGGCAGCCCGCAGCATAGAGACGCCGCGCGAGAACATCAGCGGCACGCAAAGTTTCAGGTTTCATCCCGGTCCTTTCCCGTCATTGACGCGGATCATGCCGCACCGCCCGCCGACAGCAAGGGCAAATCACACCCATTTGACCATCATCCGGCGCTTGTAACCCCGCCCGCACCGCTTAGAACAACAGGCATGGATAACATGCAGTTCCCCCTCACCCGCGACCTCGTCCTGATCGGCGGTGGCCACGCCCATGCGCTGGTGCTGCGGCGCTGGGGCATGAACCGACTGCCCGGCGCGCGGCTGACGGTGATTTCACCCGAACCGATGGCGGCCTATTCCGGCATGTTGCCGGGTTACGTGGCCGGCCACTACCCGCGCGAGGCGCTGGATATCGACCTGGTGCGACTGGCCCGGTTTGCCGGTGCGCGGCTGGTTTTGGGCGCAGCAACGAATATCGACCTTGCCGCGCGACAGGTGTCGGTGCCGGAGCGACCTCCGGTCGCCTTCGACGTCTGTTCGGTCGATGTGGGGATTACCTCGGCCATGCCGAACCTGCCGGGCTTTGCCGAACACGCGATCCCAGCAAAGCCGCTGGACCGGTTCGCCAACAGCTGGCGCATGGTGATCGAGGGCAGCGGCCCGGTACGGGTTGCCGTGATCGGCGCGGGCGTCGCCGGAGCCGAACTGGCCATGGCGATGGCCCGTGCGCTGCGCGCGCGCGCGCGCTTCGGACAGGTCACGCTGATCGACGCCGCCGATGCCCTGCCGGGGCTGGGCGCACGGGCGGCGCGGGCAGTACGTGACGGGTTGGCCGCGCAGGGCGTGACGCTGATCGAGCGGACCGGCGCAACGGCCGTCGAACCCGGTGCCGTCCTGCTGGCCGATGGCCGCCGCATCGAGGCGGATTTCGTCACCGGCGCCGCCGGGGCGCAGCCCCATGACTGGCTGGCGCAGACCGGGCTGGAGTTGAATAACGGCTTCGTCGCGGTAAATGACCGCCTGCAAACCAGCGATGCGGCAGTGTTCGCCGCCGGGGATTGCGCACATATGACCGCCAGCCCGCGCCCCAAGGCCGGGGTCTACGCGGTTCGTCAGGCGCCGGTGCTGTTCGACAACCTGCGCGCGGCGCTGTCGGGGGGGCGGATGCGGCGCTATCGTCCGCAGCGGGACTATCTGAAACTGATCTCGCTGGGGGACAAGGCGGCTGTCGGCGAACGGCTCGGCCTGACGATGAGCGGTCCGGCCATGTGGCGCTGGAAGGACCGGATCGACAGCAGGTTCATGGACCGGTTCCGCGACCTGCCCGCGATGGGCCTTCCCGATCTTCCCCAACCGCGTGCGCAGGGCATGGATCAGGCTTTGGGCGGCAAACCCCTCTGCGGCGGCTGCGGGGCCAAGGTCGGCCGTCGCGCGCTACGCGGGGCGCTGCAGTCGCTGGCGAACAATACCCGTCCGGGCATTACCCCGCTGCCGGGCGACGATGCGGCGCTGCTACACACGGGCGGCGCGCGGCAGGTGCTGAGTTCGGACCACCTGCGCGCCTTTATCGACGATCCGGTGGTGATGACGCGCATTGCCGCCGTCCATGCGCTGGGTGACATCTGGGCCATGGGCGCTGCGCCGCAGGCGGCGACAGCCAACCTGCTCCTGCCGCGCCTGTCGGCGGAACTGCAGGAACGCACCCTGCGCGAAATCATGGCCGCCGCCGCCGGGATCATGCACGGCGCAGGCGCCGAAATTGTCGGCGGCCACAGCTCGGTCGGAGCGGAACTGACCATCGGCTTCAGCATCACCGGCCTGTGCGGGCACGAGCCCATCACGCTGGCCGGAGGACGTGTGGGCGACGCGCTGATCCTGACCAAGCCGATCGGCACCGGCGTGGTGATGGCCGGTGAAATGGCCGGACGGGCACGCGGCGATCACGTCGTGGCGGCGTTAGGACAGATGGCCAGACCCCAGGCCGAAGCCGCACGGGTGCTGGCCGGCGCCCATGCCATGACCGACGTGACCGGGTTCGGCCTGGCCGGGCATCTGCTGAACATCTGCGAAGCCTCGGGGACCGGCGCCGTGCTGGCCCCGGAGGCGGTGCCGCTGCTCGATGGTGCGGCAGAGCTGGCGGCGCAGGGGGTACGGTCATCGCTCTGGGCCGACAACCGCGCAGCGGTGCCGTCCCTGCCCGACGGCGGCATCGCCGACCTGCTGTTCGACCCGCAAACGGCGGGCGGGTTGCTGGCCGCCGTGCCGCGCGGCGAGGTCGACCGCATCCTGGCCGCGCTGCATTGGCTGGGCTTTCCGGCCGCCCG
>CAYGNB010000014.1:0-2336 GCA_964351135.1 uncultured Rhodobacterales bacterium
GCGACGTTGAAGCTGCCCACGAGGTTGATGTCGATCACCTGCCTGAACTTGTCGAGCGGATGCGGCCCGTCGCGCCCGACCGTCTTGATCCCGATGGCGATGCCCGCGCAGTTCACCGCAGCGGTGATCCGGCCCATTCTGTCAACGCCCGTGGCCACAGCTGCGGCGACCGAGTCTTCGTCGGTCACATCGGTCTGCGCGAAATGCCCGCCGATATCGGCTGCCACGGCCTGGCCGCGGGTTTCGTCACGGTCGAGGATTGTGACCTGCGCGCCCTGCGCGGCAAAGTGGCGAGCGGTGGCCTCGCCCAGACCGGAGGCGCCCCCGGTGACGATGGCGGCGGTGGATTCGAGTTTCATGCGCTGGCTCCCGCAAATCTGAACATGCGTTCAGTTAACCTGCCGCGGCCGGTCTGTCCAGTTTGGCAGGGCGGGGAGCGAAACCGGAGAGAGGCGGGGCCGTTTCCGGCCCCGCATCGGTCAGGCGGCGACACGCACCAGAGCGTGGCGCTTTCGGCCCGCGCTGAGCTTGACCGGCGTGGCCAGCGTGCCGGCATCCAGCATCAGGCCCGCATCGGTCAGCGGCGCATCGTCCAGTCGCGCGCCGTTTTCGGCGATCAGGCGTTTGGCTTCCTTGCCGGATTTCACCAGCCCGGAGCGGACGAAGAGCTGCACGACCGAGATGCCGTCGCCGATTTCGTCCGCGTTCAGCGTAAGCGTCGGGAGATCGTCGCCCACACCGCCTTTTTCGAACACTTCCCGTGCGGTGGCCGCAGCGGCTTCGGCGGCCTCGGCCCCGTGGCACAGGGTTGTGACCGCGTTCGCGAGGATGATCTTGGCCTCGTTGATCTCGGACCCTGCCAGCGCCCCCAGCCGGTCGCATTCGTCGACCGGCAGCTCGGTATAGAGCTTGAGGAACCGTCCCACGTCGGCGTCGGTGGTGTTGCGCCAGAACTGCCAGAATTCGTAGGGCGACAGCATGTCGGCATTCAGCCACATCGCGCCGCCCTGGCTCTTGCCCATCTTGCGCCCGTCGCTGGTGGTCAGCAGCGGCGAGGTCAGCCCGTAGATTTCGTGATCCAGCACCCGCCGCGTCAGGTCGATACCGTTGACGATATTGCCCCACTGATCCGAGCCGCCCATCTGCAACAGGCAGCCATAGCGCCGGTTCAGTTCCAGAAAATCGTAGGCCTGCAGGATCATGTAGTTGAATTCGAGGAAGGACAGGGACTGCTCCCGATCCAGCCGCGATTTCACCGATTCAAAGGACAGCATCCGGTTGACGGAAAAATGCCGGCCGATATCGCGCAGGAAATCCAGATAGTTCAGATCGTCCAGCCATTCGGCATTGTTCAGCATCAGCGCATCGGTTTCGCCGTCGCCATAGGTCAGGTACTTGGCAAAGACCCGCTTCATCCCGGCGATGTTCGCGTCGATCTCGTCCGGTCCCAGCAGCGGACGTTCGTCCGAGCGGAACGACGGATCGCCGACCTTGGTGGTGCCGCCGCCCATCAGGGTGATCGGTTTGTGCCCGGTCTTTTGCAGCCAGCGCAGCATCATGATGTTGAGCAGATGGCCCACATGCAACGATTTCGCGGTTGCGTCATAGCCGATATAGGTCGGGACCACCCCTGCGCGCAGCGCGTCGTCCAGCGCCTGGTAATCGGTGCAGTCGGCGAGATAGCCGCGCTGCATCATTACCTGCATGAAATCGGATTTGGGATGGTAGGTCATGGCTTGCCCCGGTCTAAGGTTGCGGCGCAGTGTATAGGCGGCAGCCGGACGGAGGAAAAGGCCATGAATGACGATCTGGGGCGGCAAGGGCCGCTCTGCGCGCTCGGGGCGATGAGCGGCACGTCGCTCGACGGGGTCGATGCGGCGATCGTCGTGACCGATGGCGAAACGATCCACGGCTTTGGACCGGATGGCTATCGGCCCTACACTGACGCCGAGCGCGACGTGTTGCGCAACGGGCTGGGGCGTTGGGACGGCGCCGAGGTCGAGGCGGCCGGGGCGGTGATCGACGCCGCCCATCGCGCGGCGCTGGCGGGATTCGACGATGTGGATCTGGTCGGCTTTCACGGTCAGACGCTGGCCCATGATCCGCGTGGGCGGGGCACGCTGCAGGTGGGCGATGGCGCGGGGCTGGCCAGTGCCCTGGGTCTGCCGGTTGTCTGGGATTTCCGCAGCGCGGATGTGGCCGCGGGGGGCGAGGGCGCGCCGCTGGCACCGTTCTTTCATTTCGCCTGCGCAAAATGGATGGGAGCCACCGCGCCGCTGTGTTTCCTGAACCTTGGCGGGGTCGGGAACCTGACCTGGCTGGACCCGTCCCGCGAC
>CAYGNB010000014.1:2436-19796 GCA_964351135.1 uncultured Rhodobacterales bacterium
GCTTTGCCCTGCACGGTCGAGCCGGTCGAGGCGGCCGGGCTGAATGGCGACATGCTTGAGGCGCAGGCCTTTGCCTATCTCGCCGTTCGGGTGTTGCGCGGCCTGCCAACATCCTGCCCAGGCACGACCGGGGTCGGGGCGCCCCGGTGTGGCGGCAGGGTCAGCCGCCCAGTGGCCAAGGGGAATGCCGCATAGGTTATGTTTTATCTATGAAGTAATATCTTACGGCGCATTCCTGATGCCCGGAATGTCGAAGTCCGGGGCAGCCAGGGTAAAACCTTCGAACCGAAACCCCGGCGATACGGTGCAGCTTACCAGCGTGTAGTCGCCAATGCTGCGGGCGGATTGCCAGTGATGCGGCGGCACGATCAGCTGCGGCGCGCCACGGGTCAGATCGGGGGCTAACAGGTGATCGGTGGCGGGGCCGGCATCGGTTTCACTCAGCGACAGCAGTAGCGGCGCGCCCGCGTGGAACAGCCAGATCTCGGTGGCATCAACCCGGTGCCAATGGCTGTGCTCACCCGATTTCAGCAGGAAATAGATGCAGGTTCCGCTGGCGCGGCCGCCGGTTCCGGTCACGTCCGAAACCCAGGTCTGACGATACCAGCCCCCTTCGGGATGCGGTTGCAGGTCGAGTTCGCGGATGATGTCGTCGGCGGTCGCGTCATGCATGGGACCATCCAAGCACAATCGCGCGTGATCGCCTATGGTATTCGGCTGGCGGTGCCCTATCCTTGGACCATGTCTGTTTCGATCCCTTTCGATAACTCCTATGCCCGCCTGCCGGACGGTTTCTTTGCCGCGCAGGCGCCGCAGCCGGTTCGGTCGCCCCGGCTGGTGGCCTTCAATGACGATCTGGCCCGCCTGCTGGGGATTGCGGCGGGCGAGACAGCGGAACTGGCCCAGGTCTTTGGGGGCAACGCGGTGCCGCAGGGGGCCCAACCGTTGGCACAGCTCTATTCCGGTCACCAGTTCGGGCAATACAATCCGCAGCTCGGTGACGGGCGCGCGGTCTTGCTGGGCGAAACCGTCGGTGTGGATGGACAGCGGCGGGACATCCAGCTCAAGGGATCGGGCCGCACACCGTTCAGCCGGATGGGCGACGGCAGGGCCTGGCTGGGGCCGGTCCTGCGCGAATATGTGGTGTCAGAGGCGATGCACGCCCTTGGCATCCCGACCACGCGGGCGCTGGCGGCGGTTGAAACCGGCGAAGATGTGATCCGCGAAACCGTTTTGCCGGGCGCGGTTCTGACCCGCGTGGCGTCCAGCCATCTGCGGGTGGGCACGTTCCAGGTCTTTGCGTCGCGGGGCCAGATCGACCGGCTGAGGCAACTGACGGACTATGCCATCGCCCGGCATTACCCGGATGCTGACGGACCGATGGGGTTGCTGGCGGCAGTGCGCGACGCGCAGGCCAGCCTGATCGCGCAATGGATGGGCGTCGGGTTCATCCACGGGGTGATGAACACCGACAACTGCGCGATCTCCGGCGAGACCATCGACTATGGCCCCTGTGCTTTCCTGGATGTCTATCACCCCGATACGGTGTTCAGCTCGATCGACCGCCACGGGCGATACGCCTATTCCAACCAGCCGGGGATCGCGGTGTGGAACCTGGCTCAACTGGCCACGGCGCTGATCCAGCAGCTCGACGATCCGGCGGCGGCGGTCGAAGAGGCGACCGGAATCGTACACGCCATGCCGACGCTGATCGAACAGGCGTGGCTGCGGATCTTCCGGGCCAAGATCGGGATCACGACGCCCCGCGACGGCGACGACGCGCTGATCACCGATCTGCTGGCGCGGATGGCCGCCGGGCAGGCCGATTTCACCAATACGTTCCGGGCGCTGGCGGGGAATCGCGCGCGCGATCAGTTCACCGATCCGGCGGCCTTTGACCAATGGGCCGAGGGCTGGCAGGCGCGGCTGGTGGACGAACCGGAACCGCAGGCGGTGATGCGGGCGGCGAACCCGGCCTTCATTCCGCGCAATCATCGGATCGAACAGATGATTTCCGCAGCCGTGGATGGTGATTATGCGCCGTTCAAGCGGCTGAATACGGTGTTGGCGCGTCCGTTCGAGGATCAGCCCGAGCACGTGGACCTGGCCCGCCCTCCCACGCCGGACGAGGTGGTGCCGGCGACCTTTTGCGGGACCTGAGCCTATTTGCGGTTGATCAGCACCAGCCCGACCGCGACCAGAGACAGCGCGGCCCAGACCGAGGCGGAAACCTGCTCGCCCAGCAACAGCCATCCCATCAGCACCGCCATGACCGGCGATAGAAAGCTGAACGAGGCCACGCCCGAGGCACGGTAGATCGTCAGCAGCCAGAACCACACCAGATAACCGATGGACACCACGCCCACGGTCTGAAACGCCAGTCCGGCCCAGTGGAGCGCATTGGGTGCGCGGAACAGGTCGCCCATCAGCGGCGACAGCACCAGCAGGATCGGGACCGAGGTGGCGACCTGGATGAACAGGGATTGCGCCGGTCTGGCGGTTGCCAGTGGTGTCAGCCGGAGCACCAGCGCGATCGACCCCCAGAATAGCGCGGCCCCGAGGGCGAGCAGGTCGCCGGCGAGGCTTGCCTCTCCGCCGCCGTTGCGCGACAGGATGGCCAGCGCCACGCCGCCCATCGCCAGCGCCAGCCCGACGGCGCGGGGTGCATTCAACCGCTCGCCCGGCAACAGCAGATGCGCCGCAAGCGCCAGCCAGACCGGCATTGAATAGAAGATCACCGACGCCCGCGACACCGTCGTCAGGTCGAGCGCGATGTAAAGGCAGACGAATTCAGCGACAAAGAGCAGCCCTGCCGCCGCGCCCCAGATCAGCACCCGGCGCGACGGGACGAGCGGGATGCCGCGCCAGCCCATCCACAGCGCCAGAACGGTGGTTGCGCCGACCGACCGCAGCGCGGCCTGGAATACGGGGCCGAACCCGTCGCCCGTCACCTTGATCACGACCTGGTTGAACGCCAGGATCAGGGCGAATGCGCTCAGCGCGGCGGCGCCGGGGCCGTCGATTGCACGTTTCTCCTCCATGTGCTTATCGGGTGTGCAGTTTCCGGCACTGTCAATCGTTCCGTCCCGTCGCGACTTGCGCAATTTTCGCGCGTTGCGCAGAAAGGACGGATGACGCGACCCGACCGCACCATCAGGCTGGCCAGCTACAACATCCAGAAATGCGTGGGGCTGGACATGCGCCGCCTGCCGCGGCGTATCCTTCAGGTTCTGGACGGGCTGGGGGCCGATATCGTTGTGCTGCAGGAGGCCGACAAACGCCTGCCGCCCCGGCCCGCCGCGTTGCCGCATTTCGTGCTGGAGGAGGCGGGCTGGCAGGTGGCCGATCTCGGCGGCGCCGGATCGCTTGGCTGGCATGGCAACGCGGTGATCTGGCGGGGCGACGATCTGCGACTGATCGACATGGGCCACATGCCGCTGCCGGGGCTGGAGCCGCGCGGGGCGGTACGGGCCGAGTTCGAGACCGGCGCGGGGCCGTTGCGTGTGATCGGCATGCATCTGGGGCTGGTCGGCCATTACCGGCGTCAGCAGCTGACCCATCTGCATGCCGAAGCCCGGACCCTGCCGCCGATGCCGACCGTCTGGGCCGGGGATTTCAACGAATGGTCGCGCCAGCCGGTGCTGGACAGATGCGCGCCGGGCATGCGGTTCCTGCCGCCTTTGCCGAGCTTTCCGTCACCGCGTCCGGTCGGACCTCTGGACCGGATCGCGCTGGGGCCGGGGCTTGCCGCGCGCGATCACGGCGTCCACGAAACCCGCCCGGCGCATATAGCATCCGATCATCTGCCGGTCTGGGCCGATCTGACCATCACCGCCGCGTGATCTGCACCTCCGGCGTGACGCCGCCAGAACGATGTGCTTAGTTTGGCTCAACTGAGACCGAATTCGGAGTTCTGGCGATGCAGTTTGTGGTTACGCTGGCCAAGGTGGCTGCTGGATATATTAGCGCGCGCGGTCTGGGAAAGGACGGGGGGCAGCCCGGCAGCGGCGGCGCGCAGGTACCGGCCAAGGCAGCCGAGGCCGCCCCGACCGGCGAGGCCGAACCGGATCGCAGGCTGGGAGAGCGGCTGTCGGACGGGCTGGACCGGGTGCGGGATATCCGCGACCGCATCGAAAAAGGCGAAGGCCGGGACATGGTCAAATCGGCGCTCGCCCGGCGGGCCGAGGACCGTGGCTATGACCTGGACCGCATTCGAGACCGGTGGGGCGGGGACGACGGTGGCGCCGAGGCGCCGGATGCGGATGTGGCGCCGGCGGCGGCTGTGATGGCGGTGGCGCTGGATGGCGCGGCCGAGCTGTCCGGGCAAAGCGTCGGCTCGCTGCTGGACGCGTTCAACGAAACCGGCGTGGTGACACATGAGGCCGAAACCTCTGCCGCGCTCATGCTGCGCGCGATGATTCAGGCGGCCAAGGCCGACGGGCATATCGATCCGCAGGAACGTCAGCAGATCATCGATCATGTCGGGGCCGATGCGGACGCCGAGGACCTGTCCTTCGTCAAGGAACAGCTCGATGCCCCGGTGGATATCGCGGCACTGGCCGCCGATACGCCCGAGGCGCTGCGGGTGCGGGTTTATACGATGTCGCTGATGTCGGTGCGGCTGGATACGCCCGCCGAGGCGGTTTATCTCGACCGGCTGGCGGCGGCGCTGGGGCTGGACCAGACGGTCATCAACGCGCTGCACGATCATCTCGGACTGGCGCCGCTGTATCGCTGAGATCCGCGGAAAGCATGGAAATCTCAGATTTTCCTTTCCTTGTTACGGAAAACTGTCACTCTTGATCCCGGTGAATGGGATTGGGAGACAGGATATGAGCCTGATGGGAACACTGGCCAAGCTGGCCATCGGATATGCCGCTGCGCGCGGGGTCGATCACCTGGCCAACGGCAAGGGGATGATGGGCGGCGCGCGCGTGGCGCCGGGCAAGGCCAAGGCGGAACCCGCGCCGGGCATGGGACAGGTCCAGGACATGATGGCAACGCTGGGCGGCGGTGCGGGCATGGCCAGCGTACAGGACATGCTGGGACAGCTGACCGGCGGCGGGGCCGGCGGTCTGGCCGACATACAAAAGAACATCGCCGCGATGGCCAAGCAGAGCGGGTTCGATCTGTCGGCTATCCTTGGCGGCGCGCCGGACAGCGAGTCGAAGGGCGGGCTCCTGTCGTCGCAACCCGAAGCAGGGCCGGGGCTGGCCGGGGTGCTGGCCGCACTGGGCGGGGCTGCTGCGGTGGGCGGCAAGGGCACGGCGCAGATGATCGACCAGTTCCAGACGGCGCAGGCCGCGCCACAGGCCGAGGAAGCCGCCAGCCTGATGTTGCGTGCGATGATTCAGGCCGCGAAAAGCGACGGCGAAATCGACAAGGCCGAACAGCAGAAGATCATGGATACCGTTGGCGACGACGCCGACGCAGAGGATATCGCGTTTATCCGGGCGCAGCTCGCCGCGCCGGTCGATGTCGAGGCGCTGGCCGCCGCGACGCCTGCATCGCTGGCGGCGCAGGTCTATTCCATGTCGCTGATGGCGATCCGCCTCGACCGGCAGGGCGAGGCGGACTATCTCGATGATCTGGCCCGCGCGCTGGGGCTGAACCAGCAGATGGTCAATACGCTGCACCTGCAGATGGGGGTGCAGCCGCTCTACGGCTGAGGGCGGGATCAGGCGGCCGAGCTTCGGCCGCCACCGCCACCCTGACCGCTGCTACCGTTCCGTTTGCCGCGCGGCGGACCACGCCGCCGCCGGTGCTGACCGCCCGGCGCGCCGCCGGGCTTTCCGCCGGGGCCCCTGCGCCCGCCGCCGCGCCGCTTGGGTGCGGCGGGATCTTCGACCGGTTCCCAGGGACGCCCCGAGGCGACCGGGATCGACAGGCCCATCACCTTCTGGATCGCTTTCAGTTCGCCCATCTCGTCGGGCGCGCAGAAGGCGATGGCGGCGCCGTCCTTGCCGGCCCGCGCGGTGCGGCCGATGCGATGCACATAGTTGTCGGGCACGTTCGGCAGGTCATAGTTGTAGACATGCTTCACATCCGGGATGTCGAGACCTCGCGCGGCCACGTCGGTGGCCACCAGCACCTTGATCTCACCGGCCTTGAAGGCGGCGATGGCGCGGTCGCGCTGGCCCTGGCTCTTGTTGCCGTGGATCGACCCGGCGGCGAAACCGGCCTTTTCCAGCACCCGCATCAGTTTTTCCGACCCGTGCTTGGTCCGGCCGAACACCAGCGCCCGTTCGTCCCGGTGCGCATCCAGAAGCTCGATCAGCAGGTTGGTCTTTTCCGCCTTGGCGATGAAATGCACCGCCTGCGTCACCTTGTCGGCGGCCTTGCCCGGCGGCGAAACCTCGACCCGGACGGGCCGGTTCAGATAGCTCTGCGCGATCTCGTTCATCTGTTTCGACATCGTGGCCGAAAACAGCATCGTCTGCCGGTCGTCGGGCAGCAGCCCGGCGATCTTGCGCAGCGCGTGGATGAACCCGAGGTCGAGCATCTGGTCGGCTTCGTCCAGCACCAGGAAATCGCAGCTTTCCAGCGTCAGCGCGTTCCGGTCCAGCAGGTCGAGCAGCCGCCCCGGCGTCGCCACCAGCAGGTCGGTGCCGCGTTCCAGCCGCTTCATCTGGGCGTTGATCGACTGGCCGCCAACGACCATGCCGACCTTCAGCGGTGTGTTGTCGGCCATGGCGCGCAGGGTCTGGACGATCTGTCCGGCCAGTTCGCGGGTGGGGGCCAGTACCAGCCCGCGCACGGTGTAGCGGTCGGGTTTGCGGCCATAGCCCAGCATTCGCGTGACCAGCGGCAGGCCAAAGGCGGCGGTCTTGCCGGTGCCGGTCTGCGCCAGTCCCATCACGTCGCGCCCGTTCAGCGCGTGGGGGATCGCCTGTTTCTGGATCGGGGTCGGTTCGGTTATGCCCATGTCCGCCAGCCGCTGCACCAGCGCAGCCGGCAGGCCCATCATGTCAAAATCGCTCAAGTCATATCCTTTCGGGCCCGCACGGATGTGGGGCCGGGTTTTGCCGCAGTCGCGCGGCGTCGGTGGGGCGCCATCCCTCGGATTCGGTGGCCTCGCGCCAACAACGAACCGGTCCGGCGTTTGGCCCCACGCGTGATTTTGGGATCAAATCGGGCAGCGTCCTTGTGGATTGCGGGGTGTTGCCCGGTCCATCTTGGTTCTGTGTGTCCTGCTCACGCGGCAGCGGACGATGCCTTGAGGCGCCACATGGGCGTTGCAGAGGGGAAAGTCAACAGCCGAAAGCGGTCAGAACCCGGTGGCCCCCGAAACGGGAACCGGCTAAACCCGGAACCCAGAGCTGTTTCGGGGGTCTCATGTCAGAGTCGATCATCGCCCGTTGCGAGGCCAAGGGCCTGCGCATGACCGGTCAGCGTCGGGTGATTGCGCGGGTTCTTCAGGACAGTGACGACCACCCGGACGTGGAAGAGCTCTACGCCCGTGCATCGGCGCTGGACGCGGGCATTTCGATTGCCACGGTCTATCGCACCGTGAAACTGTTCGAAGAAGCCGGGATTCTGGAGCGGCTGGAATTCGGCGACGGGCGCGCACGCTACGAGGATGCCGAACGGGATCACCACGATCACCTGATCGACATGAATTCGGGCGAGGTGATCGAATTCGTCGATCCCGAGATCGAGGCGCTGCAGGAGAAAATCGCCGCTAAGCTGGGGTATGAACTGCGCGGGCACCGGCTCGAACTCTACGGTGTGCCGCGCAAGGAGGATGGCGCCGGCTAGGCGTTCGCCCGCACCCGGCGCAGCGACAGCGGGATCAGCACCGACAGGATCATCAGCCGCATGAAATGGCAGGCGGCGACAAAGCCGGGGCTCGCGCCCATGGCCGCGCCGAGGGCCACCATGGTTTCCAGCCCGCCCGGCGAAAACGCCGCCAGCACCTGCGCGGCTGGCATGGACAGAACCGCCGCAACCGGCAGCGCCATCAGTGCCGCGATACCCACGGCGATGGCGGTGGTGATCAGCCCGGCCGCCAGGGCCGCCCGGAACTGCGCCAGCGACATTCCCGAAAACCGTGTGCCGATCAGGGTACCGAGTACCGCAAAGGTCGGTATCATCAGTTCGGACGGCACCGCGCCGGGTGTCAGGGACGTGGCGTGGGTTGCCGCCGACACGGCCATCGCCCCCAGCAGCATGGGGGCGGGCAGGCGCAACCGGACGCAGGCCAGCCCGGCCAGAACGCCCGCCGGCATCAGCAGGATCAGGTGCCACAGTGCCATCGGCGCGCCGAATTCGATTGCCGCGCCGCGCATGTCGATCCCCATCGCCAGCGCCACAAAAGGCACCGTGACTGTCAGCGCCAGCAGCCGGATGGTCTGTACCACCGCGACCCGCCCGATATCGCCGCCGGTATCCGCCGCCAGACCCAGAACGAAACTCAGATGACCGGGTGCCGAGGCCAGCAGGGCGCTGGTCGAATCGAACCCGAAGCCACGCGTCAGCACCGCGCGGCACAGGCTCATCGTCACCAGCAGGCCGACCGTAAGGGCCGCGAAAGCCAGCGGCCAGCGCAGTATCGCCGCCGTTGCATTCGGATCGAACCCGGCGCCGATGCCCAGCCCCATGATCACGAAACAGCTGTCGCGCAGCCGGTCGGGCAGGGCGGCCTGCACCCCGGCCAGTGCCACCAGGCTCACCGCCAGCGCCGGGCCGATCAGCATCGGCACGGGCAGGCCCAGCACCCAGGCCAACCCGGCCCCCCCGGCGCCGAGCGCCAGCGTGCGGAGGGTCACGATCCAGGAGGGCGGAGCTGCGATCATGCCGGTTGCGTAGCACCGCGATGGACAAAGGGCAATTCGGCCCAAGGCGTGCTTGCGAGTGTCCGGGTTTTCGGTCATGGCGGGGTGAATCCCCTTTGCCGGAGTCGCCCCGATGGACAACCTGCGCGGTGCCGCCCTGATGACCCTCGCCATGTTCGGCTTTGCCGTCGAGGATATGTTCATCAAGCTGATGGCGGGGTCGATGCCGCCGTGGCAGATCATGCTGATCATCGGGGCGGGCGGGGCGGTGATCTTTGCGATGGTCACGCTGCTGAAGCGCCAGCCGTTGTTTTCCCGCGCATATTTCGCGCGGCCGGTTTTGCTGCGCAATCTGGGCGAGATGGTCGGGACGCTCGGCTTTGTGACGGCCCTGGCCCTGATCCCGTTGTCGCAGGCGTCGGCTGTGTTGCAGGCCACGCCGCTGGTGGTGACGCTGGGGGCGGCGGTGTTCCTGCGCGAACCGGTTGGCTGGCGGCGCTGGACGGCGGTGGTTGTCGGCTTTCTCGGTGTGCTGCTGGTGATCCGCCCCGGAACCGAGGGGTTCAACATCCTTACGCTCTGGGCGGTGTTGGCAACTCTGGCGCTGGCGGGGCGCGACCTGGCAACCCGGTCGGTGCCGCCGGCCACGTCGTCCTTCCAGCTCAGTTTCCTGGCCTTCCTGTCGCTGGTCCCGACCGCGCTGTTGCTGGCGGTTTTCAGCGATGTGCCGTTTCATGCGCCGCGCCCGCGGGAACTGGGGTTTATCGCCTGCGCCATCGGCGTCGGGACGCTGGCCTATTACGCCATCGTCGCGGCGATGCGGGTGGGCGAGGTGTCTTTCGTCACCCCGTTCCGGTATTCGCGGCTCATCTTTGCCATGGCGATCGGCGTGGCGGTTTTCTCGGAACATCTGGACGGGCCGATGCTGATCGGGTCGGCGATCATCGTCGGATCGGGCATTTACACGGTCTGGCGGGAACGCAAACTGGCACAGAGCCCGCGCGAGCCCCTTTCCCCGCGCCTTCGCGCCCGGTATGACGCGGGAGAATCTATGTTTCGTGACCAGCAGGGACCAATGATATGAGCACCATCATCGACATTCACGCCCGCGAGATCCTCGACAGCCGGGGCAACCCGACGGTAGAGGTGGACGTGATCCTCGAAGACGGCACCATGGGCCGCGCCGCCGTGCCTTCGGGGGCCTCGACCGGTGCCCACGAAGCCGTGGAACGGCGCGACGGCGACAAGTCCCGCTATATGGGCAAGGGCGTTCTGGAGGCGGTCGCTGCGGTCAATGGCGAGATCGCCGAGGAACTGCTGGACTATGACGCCACCGAGCAGGTCGCCATCGACGAGGCGATGATCGAGCTGGACGGCACCCCCAACAAGGGGCGGCTGGGCGCCAATGCGATCCTGGGCGTCAGCCTGGCGGTTGCCAAGGCCGCTGCCGATTTCACAACCCAGCCGCTCTATCGCTACGTGGGCGGAACCTCGGCGCGGGTGCTGCCGGTGCCGATGATGAACATCATCAACGGCGGCGAACACGCCGACAACCCGATCGACATCCAGGAATTCATGATCATGCCGGTTGCCGCGGACAATATCCGTGACGCGGTGCGCATGGGATCCGAAGTGTTCCACACGCTGAAAAAGGAATTGTCGGCGGCAGGTCTGGCCACCGGCGTGGGTGATGAGGGTGGCTTTGCCCCCAACATCGCCTCGACCCGCGAGGCGCTGGATTTCATCCTCAAATCCATCGAGACCGCGGGTTACAAACCGGGCGACGACATGTATCTGGCGCTCGATTGTGCGGCGACCGAATACTACAAGGATGGAAAATATGTCCTTGCCGGAGAAGGAAAAATCCTGAGTTCGGATGAGAACGCAGCCTATCTGGCGGCGCTGGCGGCCGATTACCCGATCATCTCGATCGAGGACGGGATGGGCGAAGACGACTGGGACGGCTGGAAGACGCTGACCGACCAACTGGGTGGCAAGGTGCAACTGGTCGGCGACGACCTGTTCGTGACCAACCCGGTGCGTCTGGCCGAAGGGATCGCAAATGGCTGTGCCAACTCGATGCTGGTCAAGGTGAACCAGATCGGTACGCTGACCGAAACGCTGCGCGCCGTGGACATGGCCCATCGCGCCGGGTTCACCAATGTGATGTCGCACCGGTCCGGCGAAACCGAGGACGCGACCATTGCCGATCTCGCCGTCGCCACAAATTGCGGTCAGATCAAGACCGGGTCGCTGGCGCGCTCCGACCGGCTGGCAAAATATAACCAGCTGATCCGTATCGAGGAATCGCTGGGCGAAACCGCCACCTATGCGGGCCGGTCGATCCTGAAGGGCTGAGGCTTTGCCAAGGCGCGGGAGCCAATGCACCCGCGCCTGAACATTCAGAATACGCGGCTCATCAACATGTAGCGTTCGCGCGGGCGGAACCCCGCGCGCAGGTAGATCCGTTGCGCCGAATCGTCTTCGCGGTCGACCTCCAGGTGCAACGCCTTGAGGCCGGCCCCGGCCAGTGCCTTGGGTAGCTCCGACAGCACTTCGGTCGCAATGCCCCGGCGGCGCACGGCGGGGCGCAGCCAGATTTCGTCCACGAACCCGTCCATGCCGCCGAATTCGACCGACCAGCTGAAGGTCACGATCACATAGCCGATCGGAGAGCGCGCCGGCCCGATCAGATAGGCCGCGCCATAGGGCGACCCGTCGAGCAGCGGCGCCAGCGCGTCCTGGCGGGTGGCGGCATCCTGTTTGATGCCTATCTCATCGTGAAAGGCGGCAACGAACCCCGTCAGCCGTTCCAGATCGCCGGGTCCGGCAAGATGCAGCGATGCGCTCATAGCCGGCCCAGCCTTTCGGTCAGCAGATCAAAGAACCCGTCCGCATCCACATCGCCGATGAATGTTGCGTTGGGTGCCCGGTCGGTGACGCCCCACCAGTCGGTCACGGTCATGCCCAGCGTCAGCTCCGAGCCGGTTTCAATCTCGACATTGACGTGCCGTCCGGCGAACAGATCGGGCCGGATCAGGTAGGCAGTCACGCAAGGGTCGTGCAACGGCGCGCCGTCGCTGCCGTATTTCTCGCGGTCGAACCGTTCGAAAAAATCGGTCATCTCGGCGACGGCGGTCCCGACCTGCGTCCCCAGCGCGCGAAAGGCGTCGTTGCGCGGCCGGGTGACCAGCGCCTTGTGGGTCACGTCGAGCGGCATTGCAACGATGGGCACGCCTGATTTAAACACAATATCAGCAGCTTCCGGGTCGACATAAATGTTGAATTCAGCAGTTGGCGTGATGTTGCCCACCTCGAAATAGGCTCCGCCCATCAGCACGATCTCGTGCACGCGCGGCACGATGTCAGGTGCGCGCCGGAATGCGGTGGCGATATTGGTCAGTGGCCCCAGCGGGCAGAGCGTCACCGTGCCGGGATCGTGATCGCGAAGCGTGTCGATGATGAAATCGACGGCATGACCCGGGGCCAGCGGCATTGTGGGATCGGGCAGGTCGGGGCCATCGAGGCCGGTCTTGCCATGCACATGCTCGGCGGTAACGAGCTTGCGTTTCAGGGGCGCGTCGCAACCGGCATAGACCGGAATGTCGGTCCGGCCTGCCAGTTCGCACACCATCCGCGCGTTTTTTGCGGTCAGGGGCAGCGGCACGTTCCCGGCCACGGCGGTGATGCCCAACAGGTCGATTTCGTCGGGACTGGCCAGCGCCAGCAGGATCGCGACGGCGTCGTCCTGTCCCGGATCGGTGTCGATGATGATCTTGCGCCTGGTCATGGTCCTCTCCGCCGGTCGCGCGGACCCTCGCAGGCGGGCGGGGGGAAGTCCAGCGATTCAGCCCGCGCGTTCGGCACGTTTCACCGCGTCCCACAGCGCATCCATTTCAGCCAGATCGCTGTCCTCGGGGCGCTTGCCCGCGTCGGCCAGTCGGGCCTCGACACCTTCGAAGCGGCGGATGAATTTGGCGTTGGCGCGGCGCAGCGCGGCCTCGGGCTCGATCCCGAGATGCCGGGCGAGATTCGCCATCACGAACAGCAGATCGCCGAATTCTTCTTCGAGATGGTCCGGGTCAGTTCCGGCCTTCGCTTCGGTCAGCTCGGCGGCCTCTTCGGCGATCTTTGCAATCACCTCGTCGGCCGAAGGCCAGTCGAATCCCACCCGCGCGGCGCGTTTCTGCAGCTTGTAGGCCCGCAACAGCGCCGGCAGGTTCGCGGCTACGCCGTCCAATGCGCCTTTCTGAGCCTTCTCGCTGCGTTCGGCGGCCTTGATCTCCTCCCAGTCGCGGGTCTGCTGGTCAGCGGATTTGTCGCGGCTTTCGTCGCCGAACACATGCGGGTGGCGGGCCACCATCTTGTCGGACATGCCGCGCACCACGTCCTGAAAGGTGAAATGCCCGGCCTCGGCGGCCATCTGCGCATGGAATACCGACTGGAACAGCAGGTCGCCCAGTTCGCCGCGCAGCTCGTCCCAGGCTTCGCGGTCGATTGCGTCGGCGACCTCATAGGCCTCCTCGATGGTGTATGGGGCGATGGTGGCGAAATCCTGCTCGATATCCCAGGGGCAGCCGGTTTCGGGGTCGCGCAGGCGGCGCATGATTTCCAGCAGGCGCTCGATTCCGGCCTCCGGATCGTGGATGAGTGCGTCGTTGGGCATTGCGGTGGCCTTTCATCCGGTGTCAGATGCATCCATTCCCGAGAGCGCCACAGGAGTCCAGCCCATGCCCGTGATCAACCGTATCGCCGAGTTCGCGGCGGACATGAAGGATTGGCGGCAACAGTTGCACCGGATGCCCGAACTGGAGTTCGACCTGCCGCGCACCGCGGGTTTCGTCGCCGACCGGCTGCGCGACTTCGGTGTCGACGAGGTGCATGAAGGCATCGCGCAGACCGGAATCGTGGCCATTGTCGAAGGACGCGGCCCCGGGCCGGTGATCGGGTTGCGCGCCGATATGGACGCACTGCCGATCACCGAGGAAACGGGCGCCGACTACACGTCCGGGAATGCGGGCAAGATGCATGCCTGCGGCCATGACGGCCATACGACAATGCTGCTGGGGGCCGCGCGTTATCTGGCCGAGACCCGCAATTTCGCCGGCAAGGTCGCGCTGATCTTTCAGCCCGCCGAGGAAAACGGCGCCGGCGGCAGCGTCATGGTCGAGGAAGGCGTCATGGACCGGTTCGGTATCGACCAGGTCTATGCGCTGCATAACGCGCCGGGGTTCGAGGCCGGGGCGTTCTATACCACGCCGGGGCCGATCATGGCGGCGGTGGACACGTTCGAGGTGCATATCCAGGGGGTCGGTGGCCATGGTGCGATGCCCCATGAAACCCGCGACCCGGTGATTGCCGCTTGTGGCATGGCGCAGGCGATTCAGACCATTGTCAGCCGCAATCACTATGCGCTGGACGATCTGGTGGTGTCGGTCACGCAGATTCATGCGGGCACGGTGGACAACGTGATCCCCGATACCGCCTATATCAACGGCACGGTCCGGACCTTCGATCCCAAGGTGCAGCAGATGGTGATGCGCCGGTTGCAGGAAATCGTCGACGGGCAGGCCGCCAGCTATGGGGTCGAGGCACGGCTGGATTACGTGGTGGGCTATCCTGCCACGATCAACGACCCGAACCGTACTGATTTTGCGGCAGAGGTCGCCGCCGAGGTGGCGGGCGAACACCGCGTGGTTGCCGATGCCGGGCGCGAAATGGGGGCCGAGGATTTCTCCTACATGCTTCAGGCGCGGCCCGGAGCCTATCTGTTCATCGGGCAGGGCGATACCGCCGGGCTGCACCATCCGAAATACGATTTCAACGACGAGATCGCACCCGTCGGCGCATCGTTTTTCGCGCGCCTGGTCGAACGGGCGCAACCGTTGCCCGGTGCATAGGTAACGGGGCATAGGTAAACCGGACAGGGAGGCGGGAATGGCACTGGAGGATGCAAAAAATCAGGTCGATCACGCCTTTACGCGCGATGATCTGCGCGGGCCCAGCTTTGAGGGCACGTTCGGCGGTGCGCTGTCCTTTTTGCGCCGGCGCTATACCAAGGATCTGAGCGGCGTCGATTTTGCCGTTACCGGCATTCCGTTCGATCAGGCGGTGACCAATCGCCCCGGTACGCGGCTGGGGCCGCGCGCGATCCGCGAGGCCAGCGCCTTGCAGGCTCCGGACGCGCCCTATGGTTGGCCCTTCGACGTGCTCAGCGACTTTGCCATCGTCGACTACGGCGACCTTGCCTATGACTATGCGGACATCCCGTCCTTTCCGGCGCGGCTGACCGCGCATATCGGCGGTATCCTCGATGCGGGCGTGGCGCCGGTGTCGCTGGGCGGGGACCATTACATCAGCTTTCCGATCCTGCGTGCTTTTGCCGAACGGTTCGGGCCGATGTCACTGTTGCAGTTCGATGCCCATACCGACACCTGGGCCGATGACAACATGGACCGGATCGATCACGGCACCATGTTCTACAAGGCGGTGAAATCGGGGCTGGTCGATCCGGCGCGGTCGGTGCAGGTGGGCATCCGCACCACCAACGAGGATACGCTGGGGGTCAATATCATCGACGCGCGCGAGGTGCATGAGGCCGGCCCCGTGGCCACGGCCCGCAAGATCCGCGAGATATTGGGCGATCGTCCGGTTTATCTGACATTCGACATCGACGGGCTGGACCCGGCCTATGCGCCCGGTACCGGCACGCCGGTCTGGGGCGGGCTGACCAGCGCGCAGGCCGCGATCATTCTACGCGACATCGCTGGTATCGACATCAGGGGCGGCGACGTGGTCGAGGTATCGCCGCCGTTCGACACCACGGGCGCAACCGCCATCGCCGGGGCGCATGTGGCGACAGAGATCCTTTGCCTGCTGGGGGCGGCGCGGCGCGGGGCCTGACGGGGTCTCCGGGTGTGCAAATAGGTCGCGCCAGCGCTCGCGACAGGGCATGCTAGGTTGTGGTGAGGGCGCCATGCGCGCCGGGTGATGGAGCGGACAGGGCCAGGTGGCGCGCGCCGGCCGGGATGGGACATGAGACGGGTTATGCTGGTATTGTGGGTGTTGCTGGCCGCGGCCGCGGTGGCCGTCGGATATGTACGGCTTGCCCCCAGCGATCCGATACGATGGCATGTCGAGATCCCCGACGACACCAACCGCGATTTCCGCAATGGTGCGATCCGGGTGCTGGAAACCGGACCCGACGGGCTGGCGCGGCTGGCCGGGGCAATCGCGGCGGCCCCGCGCACAAAGCTGCTGGCCGGTTCGGTGGAAGACGGGCGCGTCACCTGGGTCACGCGCACGCCGGTCATCGGCTTTCCCGACTATGTGACCGCCGAACAGCGTGGCGACCGGCTGCTGGTCTGGGGCCGGGCGCGGTTCGGCAGCTCAGATCTTGGGGTGAACAGGGCGCGGGTCGAGGATTGGCTGCAGGTGTTCCAGCCGTGACGACAGGCAGCCCTGCTGCACCTCGCGCCACATCGGCACATTGAGCGACATCTGGCACTGGGCCATGAACATGCGCCCATCGACCTGCAGGCAGATGGTTTCGCCCAGTTCGACCCGGGCGCCCTGGCTGTCGGTGCAATAGCAATCGCGCACCTTGCCACCCGGACCGATGACATCGGCGAAAACGGGGCCGCCCATGGTCAGGGCGATCAGACAAACGGCGCTCAGAACCCGGATCATGGCGCGAGCCTAGCACGTTCCGGCTCTTGACCAAAGCCGTGCGATCTTACACACCGCCCCAATGGTTCCCGAAGAACGCCTTGAACAGATCACCCAGCGGTTCGGCTATCTCGAAGCGGCGATGGCCGAGGCATCGGGCAGCGATATCGCGGCGCTTGCGCGCGAGTATTCCGAACTCAAGCCGGTTGTGGAGCAGATCGCGGCTTGGCGCGGGTTGCTCGGCGATCTCTCCGAGGCCGAGGCGATGCTGGACGACCCGGACATGCGTGAGCTGGCCGAAGAGGAAATCCCCGCCCTGCGCGCGGCGATCCCGCAGGCCGAGGCCGCGCTGCAACTGGCATTGCTGCCGCGGGACAAAGCCGACAGCCGCCCCGCGATTCTCGAGATAAGGCCCGGAACGGGCGGCGACGAAGCCGCGTTGTTCGCCGCCGATCTGCTGCGCATGTATCAGCGCTATGCCGAGGCGCGCGGCTGGCGGTTCGAGATCATCGAGGAACAGCCGACCGAACTGGGCGGGATCAAGGAGGTGGTCGCCCATATCAACGGCGATGGCGTGTTCGCGCGGCTGAAATTCGAATCCGGTGTGCATCGGGTCCAGCGAGTGCCCGCAACCGAAAGCGGCGGCCGGATTCACACATCCGCCGCCACCGTTGCCGTCCTGCCCGAAGCCGAGGACGTGGATATCCAGATCGACGCGGGCGATCTTCGCATCGACACGATGCGCAGTTCGGGCGCGGGCGGGCAGCATGTGAACACCACCGACTCGGCGGTGCGCATCACCCACCTGCCGACCGGGATCGTTGTGACCAGTTCCGAGAAATCCCAGCACCGCAACCGCGAGATTGCGATGCAGGTGCTGAAGACCCGGCTCTACGACCTGGAACGCCAGCGGGTGGA
>CAYGNB010000015.1:0-7321 GCA_964351135.1 uncultured Rhodobacterales bacterium
CCGTAGATGACAAAGTGGTAATTGTGCTGGCGATAGCCGGTGTAGATGTTGAACGCACCCTCGCGCTGATAATATTTCAGGTCGGCCTCGACCGCCTTGCGGTTCCAGTGGACGACGCTGTGATAATCGCCGCATTGCACGTCGATATGGGTGGGCATGTGCACCAGGTGACCGGCATCGGGGACCAGCGTACGCAGCACATCCGCCGCCTTCAGTGCGACCTCTGGCGTGGGCGACATCTCCATCAGGTGGACGTAAAGGTGCAGCAGACCGGGATGTACCATTGCCGCCGGATCGTCGCGAAAGGCGGTTTCGAGCGCGTTCCGCGCCTCCCGCGTGGCAGCGCCGTCTGCCTCGCTGCCGGTTTTCAGATCCCACATCTGCCAGGGCGTCAGGTCCATCAGGGATTCAACATAGACCGATCTGAGATCCAGATGATCCGGATGGGCAGCGAGTGCCTCGCGCATCGCCTCGGCGAAATCGCGGTCCCAGGCCTCCATGTTTTCGGCCGTCTCGCGCTGGGGATAGCGGGCGGGCAGGGCGCGGATCAGCGCCGCCTCGACCGGTGTGCAGCCATCGATACGCGCCAGCGCCGCCTGCGTGGCATCGTGGGCGGCGGCCAGCGCGGTGGCGCGGCCCTGATCGTCATAGAGCCGCCACGGCATGTTGTAGTTCGGCCCGGTCGCATAGGCGATGCCCCAATGGGCCATCGCGAGATCGGGATCGTGTTCGAGAGCCCGTTTGAAACAGGCGATTGCCTCGTCATGGTTGAACCCGTAGGTCCAGATTAGTCCGCGATTGAACCAGCGCTGCGCCTGTTCCGAACCGGTACTGACCGGGCAATGATGGTTGCCCAGATCATAGCCGTAATCGTCCATGTCACCCCCCGCTGTTGCGGTTCAAGGTAACCTTTTTTACGTGTTGTGAACAGGGTTCAGGCTGTCAGCCGCGCCTCCAGCCGGCCCATGTGCAGCATCAGCGCAAAGGCGATGCTGCACATCGTCAGCAGCCCCAGCGTGAGCGGCAGCAGCGAGCCGTCGAACAGCAGGCCCACGGGCGCGGCGATGGCGGCCGCGCCGACCGTGGCAAACGCACCGATGACCGAGGCCGCCATGCCGGCGATATGCCCCATCGGCTCCATCGCGATTGCGTTGAGGTTGCCCAGTGTCGTCCCGGCCATGAAGAACACGGTGGCCTGCCAGAACACGAACAGTGCGAAGGCGAGCGTTTCCGGCAACGGCACCGCCGTCAGCAACAGCATCGCCGCCGACAGCACGATCTGGGCCGCCAGCGACCAGGTTACCATGTGGCGCATCCCCACCCGCACAACGATGGCGGCGTTCAGGATCGAGGCACTGCCCGAAACCAGCGCCACCGCCCCGAACCAGAAGGGGAAACTCTCGGCGCGGTCGAAAATCACGTCATAGACGGGCTGGACCATGGTCAGCATCGTGAACAGCGTCCCCATGCACAGCATCTGCACGATGATCGACAGGCGCACGGTCGGGTGGGTGAACATCTGCCGCGCGGCATCCATCAGCAGCGGCACCCGGAACGGGCGGCGGGCCGACACCGGCAGCGGTTCGGGCAGGCGGATCAGCATCCACGAGATCGAAATCACCGAGAACAGGACAAAGGCCAGGAAGATGCCGCGCCAGCCGGTCAGCGCGATGATACCTGCGCCCATCATCGGCGCGAAGGCGGGGAAGATGGTAAAGATCATCATCGCGATCGACATCATCCGCGCCATGATCCTGCCTGTGTAAAGGTCGCGCATGATCGCCAGCGCAACCACGCGCGGCGCGGCGGCGCCGAGGCCCTGAACGACGCGGGCGGCAAGCACCACCTCGAGCGTCGAGGACTGCCAGGCCGCCAGCGCCGCGAGGATGTAGATGACGGAACCGACGACGATCACCGGCTTGCGCCCGAAGGTGTCGGAAAGCGGGCCGGTCACAAAGGTTCCGATCCCCATGCCCAGAACAAACGAGGTCAGGATCAGCTGCGCCCGGTTCACGTCATCGGGGCTCAGCTCGGCGCCGATCTCGGGCAGCGCCGGCAGCATCGCGTCGATGGAAAAGGCGATAGTGGCGAACATCATCGCGATCAGCGCGATGAACTCTGCCCGGCCCATTGGATTTCTCATGTCTGTCCCCGATCGGTTGTCCGGGCGGTAACACAGGCATGGGGGATGCGCCAGATTGCCACGCCTTCGTGGCTCCGGGTCCTGCAGGAAAAAAGCGGCGGCGAATCCGGTGGTTGTGGTTCAGGCGCTGGCTTCCATGTGCCGGGCACATCGGCTGTTCATCTCCGAACAATGCAAAGGGGCGCCCTGTCAGGTGCCCGGCGCGTCGTCCTCATTGGCCGGTTCGGCTTTACGTCGCTGCTGGTTGGTCAGTCGCCGGATCAGCCATGCGGTCCGCAGTTCGCGCTGCCGGATCTGGTGCTGCGCATAATACTGGATCGCGGCGGCAAAGGTGCCCAGCCCCAGGAAGATGAAGGCCGTGGTCCCAATCTTTCCCAGTGTGGTCACCGGGACCAGCTTGCCATAGCCCACGGTCGAGATCGTCACTACGGTGAAGAAATAGCTGTCGATCCAGCTCCAGCCCTCGACGAAATGAAAGAACACCGTGCCGCCGGCAACGACGGCCAAAAGGCTGCCGAGAATGATCGTGGCGCGCAGGCTGATCATCCGAGCTGTTCCTTCAGATCCGCGATCACCTGCCGCCACAGGTCGGGCTGTTGCGCGCCGGGTACCGCGTGGCGGCCTGCGACGATGAAGGTCGGCACCGAGCTGACGCCCATCTTGCGGCTATGCGCATCGCGGGCGCGAATGTCGTCCACATCCGCGTCGGTGGCCAGCAGCCGGGCGACCGCGTCGCCGTCCATGCCGATACCGGCAGCGATGTCGGCGAGAACCGCCGCGTCGCCGATATCCTGCCCCTTGGTGAAATAGGCGGCAAACAACGCATCCACCGCGGCCGTCTGTTTCGATTCGATTCCGGCCCAGTGGATCAGCCGGTGCGCGTCGAGCGTGTTCGGCGTGCGCTGCATTGCCTCGAAATCTATCGTGAGGCCTGCCTTTTCCGCATGGTCCACCACAGGCGCATAGGCGCGCACGGCACCGTCCTTGCCGCCGAACTTGGCCTCCAGATAACTGCGCCGGTCCATGCCGCCGGCCGGCATATCGGGATTCAGCTGGAACGGATGCCACTGGATCGCAAAGGGATGATCCGGCGTGTCCGCCAGCGCCCGGTCCAGGTGGGTCTTGCCGATATAGCACCAGGGGCAGATCGGGTCCGACAGGATGTCGAGGGTCACGGGGCGGTCAGTCATTGGCGGCGGGCTCGTAATAGGCGCGCAGGGCGCGGCGCAGCAGCTTGCCATTGGCGCCGGTGGGCAGGGTTGGCAGATGCACATAAGCGCGGGGCTGTTTGTAGCGTGCCAGCCGCTCGGCGGCGAAATCCCGCAGCTCGGTTTCGCCGATGGGGCCGGGGCCGGAGTAGAAGGCCGCGATGATGCGGGTGTCTGCCTTGACCTCCACATCGGTCACGCCGGCCAGGGTGATGCCCGGATGCGTGTTCAGGACAGCTTCGACCTCGAGCGGCGACACGCGGTAGCCACCTGCATTCATCATGTCGTCGGCCCGGCCGAGATAGCTGATCAGCCCGTCCACCGTCATCGCCCCCTGATCGCCGGTCAGGAACCAGTCGCCGGCAAATCGCGCGGCGGTGTCGTCGGGCGCGCCGTAATAGCCCAGCATCAGCCCCGGGTCGCTGCGGTGAACGGCGATGGTGCCCTCGGCTCCCTGTGGGACCGGTTGTCCGTCCGGTCCGAGGATCGCCACGCGCCGCCCCGTTTGCGGGTAGCCCAGTGCGTCGCCGCGCGACGGGTGGTCGGGATTCGACGAGATGAAGGTGGAACATTCCGACATGCCATAGGCCTCGAACAGCTCGCGGCCGGTGGCATCGTGCCAGCGGTCATGCAGCGCGCGCGACAGCTTTTCGCCCGCGCAGAGGCCGTGGCGCAGATCGGGCAGGGCCGGTAATGCGGTGCCGTCCAGCATCTTGCGAAAGACCCCGGGGGCGGCGGCGAAGATGGTGGCGCGGTGGTCGGCCAGTAGCCCGGGCAGGGCGTCGATATCGGTGCCCGGTTCGGGGATCAGCGCGGTTGCGCCGATCGTCCAGGGGTCCATCAGGCCGGTGCCCAGCGTATAGGTCCAGTTGAATGCGCCGGCATGGCACAGCCGGTCGGTCGGCCGGAGCCCGTACCAGCCCTCGACCATCATCTGCCGGGCCCAGATCGCGCGATGCGCATGCATCACCGCGCGCGGGCGTCCCGACGTGCCCGACGTATAGACCAGATAGGCCATCCGGTCCGGATCGCCCATTGCCCAGTCGCAGGCGGGCAGGTCGTACATCTCGCGCACGGTTTCCTGGTCGATCACGCGCGGGTGCGGGGCGCAGGCGACCCGCGGATCGTGCAGCACCGCCGCCGGGTTCAGGTCCCGGATCATCGTGGCGCATTCGGCTTCGGTCAGTTGGGATGAAGTCGGCACCGGAACCAACCCGGCGGCGATGGCGCCAAGATAGGCAATCGGAAACGCCACCGTGTTCCCCAGCCGCAGAAGCACGATGTCGCCGGGGTGCAACCCCGCGCGCAATAGCCCTGCGCCGGTTCCGCGCACGGCCTGTTCCAGGGCGCCATAGCTCCAGCGGTCGGTGCCGTCGGGGCCGATCACCTCGAGCGCGGTCTTGTCCGGGTCCGGCTGTCCATGGCGCAGCACATGGAAGGCCAGATTGAATGGGGCGGGGCAGGGCGGCGGCGGGCCCTGATCGAATAGGCTCAGCATGTGGGTTCGCTACCTTGCCGGGGCGGACGTTGCAAGCGGGCCGGGCGCCGCCTATACGGAGCGCATGACCACGCGTGATCCGAAATCCCTGATCCGGCTGGCCCGCGACAACGGCGACCGGGAGGCGGCCGAGCCGCTCGATCTGGGCGTGCGTGTGCGGGAACTGCGCAAGGCGCGCGACTGGACGCTGGAGCAAGCCGCCAACCAGGCCGGGCTGGCGCGATCCACATTGTCCAAGATCGAGAACGGGCAGATGTCGCCCACCTACGAGGCGCTCAAGAAGCTCGCGGTTGGCCTGCAGATATCGGTGCCGCAGTTGTTCACGCCGGCGCGGCGCGAACAGGTGAACGGGCGCATGGCGGTCACCCGGTCCGGGCAGGGCGCGGCCCATGCCACGGCGACCTACGAACACGAACTTCTGGGCGAAAGCCTGACCCGCAAGCAGATGCTGCCCTATCGCGCCCGCGTGCGCGCCCGGTCGATGGACGAATTCGACGGCTGGGTCCGTCATGACGGCGAAGAGTTCCTCTATGTGCTGACCGGGGTGGTCCGGCTCTATACCGAGTTCTACGAACCGGTTGAGATGCGCCGTGGCGACAGTGCCTATTACGACGCCTCGATGGGGCATAACGTGGTATCGGTCAGCCCGGAGGATGCGACCATTCTCTGGGTTACCTCGTTGACTTAGGGAAATCGTGCCTGCGGCACGATGCCTCCGGCGGGGATATTTATGGCAAGAGGATGGGGGGACTAGGCGCCGTTACGGCCAAACAGCCATCCCAGTACCGCCGTTCCCATGATCGCGGCTGCGATCTGCATCAGCAGGAACATCGGGATATGACCGGGCTGTATGCCGGCAAACGTGTCGGTAAAGCCACGTGCCACTGTCACGGCCGGGTTGGCAAAACTGGTCGAGGAGGTGAACCAGTAGGCGCCGGTGATATACAGCGCCACCAGCGGCGGAACCGCATCGGGGCGGTGCCGGATGCCGCCGAAGATCACGAAAAGCAGGCCGAAGGTGGCGATGGCCTCGGACAGCCACTGGCCGCCGCCGGTGCGGTGCAGCGTGGACGAGACCTGCAGCAGCGGCAGGCCGAACATCAGATGCGCGGCCCAGACCCCGATCAGCCCCCCGGCGGTCTGAGCGGCGACATAGGGCAGCGCCTCGGATCGGGCATGTTCGCCGCGCAGGGTAAAGGCAAGTGTCACCGCCGGGTTGAAATGAGCCCCGGATACAGGCGCGAGGGTGGTGATGATGGCGTACAGAATGCAGCCCGTTGCGATTGCATTAGCCAGCAATGCCAGCGCCACGTTGCCGTCCGAGAGGCGGTCGGCCATGATGCCGGAGCCAACCACGCCGATCAGCAGGAATCCGGTGCCTAGCGCTTCGGCGAACAGTCTGCGCGCCCGGTCGGAGTGCGCGGGATCAGTCGCCGGCATCTTCCATCCGCCCGATATCGTCCATCCGGTGCTGCAGCGAAATCCGGTCCAGGCTTGCGAGCGGCAGACTGCAGAAGGCGGCGATGCGGTTGCGCAGGGTTCCGTAGGCCTGTTGCAGCGCCAGTTTGCGCTGAGCGGGCGTTCCGACCGCCCTGGTGGGATCGACCATGCCCCAATGGGCTGACAATGTATGGCCGGGCCAGACCGGGCAGGGTTCGTTCGCGGCGGTGTCGCAGACGGTAAACACGAAATCCATCTCGGGCGCGTCCGGGCGCTCGAATTCATCAAGCGATTTGGATCGCAACGGCGAGATGTCGTGGCCCTTGCTCTCCAGCAGTTCCAGCACTTGCGGGTTCGGGCCGTCCGACGGAGCGGTGCCGGCGGAATAGGCGTTGAACCGGCCTTCGCCTTCGGAGCGCAGGATGGTTTCGGCCATCAGCGACCGGGCGGAGTTTCCGGTGCAGATGAACAGGGCGTTGAAGGTCTTGTCGGCGTTGGTCACGGCAGGCTCTCCCATGCTGACGGGGTCGTGGAACGGGGTGCAGAGATCGGGCCGGTTGCGGCAGCAATCGCCCAGCAATGTGTCGACGAGGTTGCGGATACCGGGCAGGCCGGCGCGATACCGCAGCGAGGTGCCGGCCCGGTCCTGTTCGATCAGCCCGGCGTGGCGCAGCGCCGACAGGTAATGCGATGCAGTGTTCGGTTTCAGGCCCAGCGCCACCGCAATCTGCCCGGCGGGCACCGCATCCGGATAGCGCCGGACCAGCAGCCGGAACAGCTGCAGCCGTTTGGGGTGGGCGAGGGCGCCAAGTCGATCATGCAGTTCTGTTTCCATATTTCAAGAAATATGGAAATTATGCGTTGCCGTCAATCCTCGGACCACCACCACACATCCGGCATGAAATCGGTGCGATCGCCATAGATCGGCAAGCGGTCGGGATGGCGCAGCTGCCGCACATGGGCGATACGCCCGACATCATACTGCCAGATCGGGATCACGTAGCGCCCGGCCATCAGGACGCGATCCAGCGC
>CAYGNB010000015.1:7421-11725 GCA_964351135.1 uncultured Rhodobacterales bacterium
TCCAGCGCACGCACGGCGGCGCGGAAGGTTTCCGGGTCGTCGGTTTGCAGCATGGCATCGATCATCGCATCTGCTGCGGGCGAGGTCATTCCCATCAGGTTGCGCGACCCGGGCTGGGTGGCGCCCTCGGCACCCCAATAGAGCCGCTGTTCGTTCCCCGGCGACAGCGACAGGTCCCTGCGGAACCCGGTCACGTCGAAGTCATGAGCGGCCACGCGCCCGGCATACTGTGCGTTGTCCACCTTTTCAGTTGTGACACCTATGCCCAGCCGCTCCAGCGCGCGGGCGAACAGTTCGATCACGGTCTGGTATTCGCCCTCTCCCTGGCGCAACAGCACGGTGAAGGTGAGCGGGACACCATGTTCGTTGTGGCGAAGGCCGTCCGTGACCGTCCAGCCGGCCTCGTCCAGCAACGTCGCCGCGCGGCGCAGGTTGACCCTGTTGCGTGCGGTGCCGTCGCCTTCGGGCAGTGAATAGCCGGTCAGCGCGCCGGGGGGCAGCGTATCGGCGAACGGCGCCAGTAGCTCGTACACGCGGCCCTCGGCGGGGCCGGGATGCATCCCCAGTTCCGAGTTCGAGAAGTAGGACGCGATACGCGGCTGTGCGCCGCCGGTCATGGTGTCGTTGATGAATTCGAAGTTGAACGCCAGCAGCAGCGCCTCGCGCACGCGCCAGTCGTCGAACGGGGCGCGGCGCGTGTTCATCACGAACCCGGTCATGCCCGACGGACGGCCATGGGGGATTTCGGTCTTCACCACATCGCCGCGTTGAACGGCGGGAAAATCATACTGCCGTGCCCATCGTTCGGCGTTGAATTCGCGAATCGCTGTCAGTTCGCCGGCCTTGAAGGCTTCGAACAGAACGGTGGCGTCGCCATAGAATTCGATCCGCATCTCGTCGAGATTGTTGGTTCCGCGCCGGAACGGCAGATCGCGCCCCCAATAGTCCGGGTTGCGGCGGAAGGTGACGTGACGGCCGGCTTCGAAATCCTCGACGACATAGGGGCCTGAACCGATCGGGATGTCATCGAGATTCGAGGATGAGAAACTCTTTCCTTCCCATTGCTTTTTCTTGAGAATCGGACGCATTCCCGCGATCAGCGCCAGTTCCCGATCCGGCGTGTTGAAGCTGATCCGCAAGCTGCGCGGCCCTGTCGGCTCGATCGCCGCGATCTTGGGCCACAGTCCACGGTAGCGCAGATGGCCCTCGGTCCCGAGTGTTTCGTAGGACCAGATCACGTCTTCGACCGTGACCTCGCTGCCATCCGAGAATCGGGCGCCGTCGCGCAGGGTGAACTCGACCCAGGACCGGTCGGGCGCCGTGCGAACCGATTCGGCCAGCAGCCCGTAGAGGGTAAATGGCTCGTCCCAGGACCGGCCCATCAGGCTTTCGTAGCTCCAGAACCGCATTTGCCACGGTGTGGTGCCTTTCTGCACAAAGGGGTTCAGGGAATCGAATCCGCCAGTGTTGCCAAATACGACACGGCCGCCTTTGGGAGCATCTGGATTGGCATAGGGGAGGGACACAAAATCCGGTGGTAGTGCCGGAGTCCCATACATAGCTATGCCATGCGTGGGCGAATCGGGTGATTCTGCGGAGGCGAATCCGCCTTGTACGGCCAAGACCGCGCAAGCGATCAGCGCGCGCGCGCCTGTGGAAAACTTGTGTCGCACTTCGGCAACAGTCCTGCTCTGCTCAGATATTGTTAACCCCCAAGGTAACGGGGGATTCACGTCTTTTCAAACTTTTAGCTTGGCCCATGAAGGGAAAGCGCCTATATAGGTGTCACTGCTCGATAGGTTTCTTGCCTGTATGAAACCTGCCTCAATAACTCAACGCCCGCCTCGTGCGGGCGTTTTTTTGTGCGCTCCGTATCTACGCGCTCTACAAACCCCGGAATTCGCCCGTTTCCTTTGCAGGTGCAGCATGGCAGTCTGTGCGCGGATTGAACAGCAGGTCGCACGATACAGGAGAACCGCGCATGTCGCTTTCGGGAAAAACAGCCGTTGTTACCGGGTCGAATTCGGGAATCGGGCTTGGCATCGCCTGGGAAATGGCGCGCGCCGGAGCAAACGTGGTTCTCAACTCCTTTACCGACCGGGACGAGGACCATGCGATTACCGAAGAGATCGCCGCCGAAACCGGGGTCGAGGCCCGCTACATCCGCGCCGACATGTCCAAGGGCGACGATTGCCGCGCGCTGATCGAACAGGCCGGGTCCTGCGATATTCTGGTGAATAACGCCGGCATCCAGCATGTTGCGCCGATCGACCAGTTCCCGGTCGAAAAATGGGATGCGATCATCGCGATCAACCTCAATTCGGCCTTTCACACCACCGCCGCCGCGTTGCCGAAAATGCGCGAGGCCGGATGGGGGCGGGTGGTCAACATCGCCAGCGCCCATGGGCTCACGGCGTCGCCCTACAAGGCGGCCTATATTGCCGCGAAACACGGCGTTGTCGGCATGACCAAGACAGTCGCGCTGGAAACCGCCGAAGAGCCGATCACTGCCAACGCGATCTGCCCCGGTTATGTGCTGACCCCGCTGGTCGAGGCGCAGATCCCCGACACGATGAAAGAATACAACATGAGCCGCGATGACGTTGTCCGCAACGTCATGCTGGCTCGTCAACCGTCCAAGGAATTCGCAACGGTTGAACAGCTTGGCGGCACTGCCGTGTTCCTGTGTTCCGACGCCGCGGCCCAGATTACCGGGACGACCATTTCCGTCGATGGCGGCTGGACAGCCCTGTGAGATCGGGCGGCCAGCGGATGGGCTGCTCCGCGATGACGCGCGTGGAAAAATGTCTGCCTGAATGCCGGATGGCGACAGGGGGATCGTGTGGCTGATATCAAGCGGATCAATCTGGCACTTCAGGGTGGGGGCGCGCATGGTGCCTTTACCTGGGGGGTGCTCGATTTCCTGTTGGAACAGGAAGATATCGAGATTGCCGGTATCTCCGGTACCTCGGCGGGGGCGCTGAACGGCGCGGCGCTGAAGGCCGGGCTGCTCAAGGGCGGGCGCGATGGCGCGCGCGACGAACTGGACCAGCTCTGGACGCGGATGGGCGCGGTCGAGAACCCGGTTTTCGCGGACTGGCTACAGAATTTCGATCTGGGACAGATTTCGCGCGGCATGACGAATTCGCCGGTCTTTGCGGCGGCGGATATCTGGACGCGGGTGCTGTCTCCTTACGCATCGGGGCCGTTTTACACGCATCCGCTGCGGTCGGTGGTGGACAAGTTCGATTTCGACCGGGTCTGCGCCGACGAGGGGCCGGCACTGTTCATCTGTGCCACCCGTGTCAAATCCGGAAAAGTGAGGGTTTTCAAAGGGCAGGAAATCAGTACGGATGCGATTCTCGCGTCGGCCTGCCTGCCGACCCTGTTTCGAGCCATCGAGATCGACGACCCCGAAACCGGGCAATGCGAAGCTTATTGGGACGGCGGCTATACCGGCAATCCCGCGCTGTTTCCGCTTTTCGACGGCAGCCTCCCCGAGGATATCGTTGTCGTCAACATCAACCCGATCGAACGCGATTCCGTGCCGACAACCGCGCAGGACATCCAGAACCGGATCAACGAAATCAGCTTCAATTCATCGCTGTTGCGCGAACTGCGCGCGATTGCCTTTGTTCAGCGGCTGCTCGAGGACGGTACGCTGCAACGTGGCCGGATGGCGCGAGTTCTCTTGCACATGATTGCCGACGACCCGCTGATGAACGAACTGTCGGTGGCGACCAAGACGGTGCCGCATCCGGTGGTGCTCACGCGGCTGAAACGGGCCGGCCGCGCGGCTGCGACGCGGTTTCTGGACTCGCATCGCGGCGATATCGGTGAGCGGTCCAGCATCGCCCTGTCCGAGATGTTCGGCTGATGCCGGAAAGGTCCGCTGCTCCGGCCGGATTATGATTTCAGCGGCTGGGTGGGATCCTTGCCGTTGGGATAGACCAGCCCCGCCGAAATCACCAGCTTGGCCGCGTCTTCGACGGACATGTCCAGTTCGATCACGTCCTCTTCGGGAAAGAACAGTAGAAATCCCGAGGTCGGGTTGGGCGTGGTGGGCACGAAGATGCTGAGCAGCCGGCCGCCGGTTTCGGCGCGATCGGACACCTCGCCCTTGGCCGTGGTCGAAACGAATCCGATCGCCCAGATCCCCCGGCGGGGATATTGGACGAGGCAGGCCTTTTCAAAGCTGCGTTCCGATTGTGCGAACACCGTTTCGGCGATCTGCTTGACGCCGGAATAAACCGAGCGCACCACCGGCATCCGGTCCACGAGGCTTTCTGCAAAGGCGATCATCG
>CAYGNB010000015.1:11825-16812 GCA_964351135.1 uncultured Rhodobacterales bacterium
ACCGAGCGCACCACCGGCATCCGGTCCACGAGGCTTTCTGCAAAGGCGATCATCGATCGGCCGATCAGCCCTTTGGCCACCCAGCCGATGATCACCGTGAACAGCAGGAAGATGATGACGCCAACGCCGCGCAGGTTGATTCCAATGTATTTTTCGGGACGGATCGTATCGGGGACCAGCGGCAGAACGACACCGTCGATCCAGCCGGTGACCGTCCAGATCAGCCAGATCGTCAGCCCGACGGGCGCGATTACGACCAGTCCGGTCAGGAACGAGGCGCGCAGCCCGCCCAACAGGCCGGGCTTTTTATGTGGTTGTTCGTCAAATGGGGTCGTCATCGCGGTGCTTCCCTTAGTCATTCGCTAAGTATGCGTATTGACGTTCCGCCACAATGGGGCGTGCGGAAGAGAGCGGTGATGATTGCCCCGTCAGTGCTGGGCGGCCAATTCGTTGGCGATACGCGCGGCTAGGCGCGCATTGTTGCGCACAAGGGCGATGTTGGCTTCGAGCGATGCACCGCGGGTGTTTTCATAGATTCGCTGCAGCAGGAAGGGCGTCACCGCCTTGCCGCGAATACCCAGTCGGTTGGCTTCGGTCTGGGCTGCGGCGATGATGGGGGCAAGGTTGGCGGCGGGGATTTCATCGGCCACCGGAATCGGGTTGGCGACCAGTTGCCCGCCGGGCAGGCCAAGCGCGCCGCGAACGGCGTGGGCACGGGCGATGCTGGCGGGGTCGTCCATGCGCAGCGGCGCCGCGTGGGTCGACTGAGCCGACCAGAAGGCGGGAAAGTTGTCCTGTCCGTGGGCGATCACCGGAACGCCAAGGGTTTCAAGGACTTCCAGCGTTTTCTCGATGTCGAGAATGGCCTTGGCCCCCGCTGCCACGACGGTGACGGGGGTTTGCGCCAGTTCCTGCAGGTCGGCGGAGATGTCAAAGCTCTGCTCGGCACCCCGATGCACGCCGCCGATGCCGCCGGTGGCAAAGACGGCGATCCCGGCGTGGCGTGCGGCGATCATTGTCGCGGCAACGGTGGTTGCCCCTGTCCGGCCCGTGGCCATCGCGGCGGCGAGGTCTGCGCGCGACAGTTTCGCCACGCCCTTGAGCGCACCGAGGGCCGTGAGCTCATCCGCCTCCAGCCCGATATGCAACCGGCCGTCGATCACGGCGATGGTGGCGGGAACCGCCCCGGCGTCGCGGACATCCTGTTCGACCCGTTCGGCGGTTTCGACATTGCGCGGATGTGGCATGCCATGGGTGATAATGGTGCTTTCCAGCGCCACTATAGGGCTGGATTTCTCTTTTGCTGCAAGAACTTCCCGTGAATATTTCATGTCGATCATGTCGGGTCTTTCCCTGATACGTATGCGGCGGCGGCCTGAACCGCGCGGTCCAGCGCGGTCTGCGGGTCGGCCTGAGCGGTTTCGGCGCGGATATGTGCAGCCATGAAGGTGTCGCCGGCGCCGGTAATGCGGGTTGCGCGGATCTGCGGCGGCGCGGCGGTCAGGACCTGCCCGCCATGGGCCTTGGCGGCGGCGCGGTCGCCGTCGGTGACCAGAACCCGTTTTGCACCATGTTCCGAGAGCGCCCGCGCGGCTTCGGCGGCGCTGTCGAACGTCGTGCCGTGCAGCAGGCCGGCCTCTTCCAGATTGACATAGAGCGTGGTGCCGGGATGCGACAGCAGCGGGCGCAACCGTTCGGCCTTGCCCGGCGACGCCGGGGCAACCCGCAGGTCGGTGGCGGCAAAGGCGGGATCGGCGGCGATGTCTTCCAGCAGCGCGACAGTCAGGTTGCCGTCGAGTGCGACCAGCCCGGAATAGGGCGCCTGCGCGGTCCCCAGGCTGCCATCCGTTAGTGGTGCGAGGATGCATGCGCCCGCGGCTTCGAGCGAATGGGCATCCGCGATGGCGGCAATCAGCCCATTGGCGCCTTCGACGGCCATGTAGCGATCGGTCGGCAGACCGTGATCGCGAAATACATGATCGGTGATCATGCCCATGTCGGCGCAGGCGGCAATCAGCTCGTCGCCTTCGGCATCGCGGCCGATTGCCGTCAGCAGCGCGGGGGTAAAGCCGAAGCGGACCATGGTCATCGCGATGTTCATGGCCACGCCGCCGGGCAGGCGGGTGATGCGCCCGGGCTTGTCCGCACCATGGTGCATGGGGTCGTCGCAGCGTCCGATCAAATCCCAGAGAACGGAGCCGATACAGAGGATATGCGGGGCGGGCGCTGTCATATCTCGTCTTCTGCCGCCAAACCCGGACAGGTGCAAGCTGTGGCGCCGTCCTGTCCACGCACTGCGCCCGGTTGTTTTGCCTGACAGTTTTGTCGCCGGATCAGCCCATTGCAGCGATCAGCACCCCCAATGCGGCGGCGGGATCGTCCTGGGACCAGATCTCATCGCCCACGCCGAAGAAATCAGTGTGCGGGGCCAGTTCGGCGACGGCCTCAGGGGTCAGGCCGCCGGCGGCGACGACGGGCAGTTCGATCATCTCGGACCACCAGCGGAACAATTCGGGCGATGCGGTTTCGCCTCCGTCCAGCGCCGACGCCGTAACCGGGCCAAAGCTGACATAATCGGCCCCGGCCTCACCGGCGGTCATTCCGTCGTGCCGCGACGTGCCGCAGGCGCTGCCGACGATCGCGTCGGGCCCCAGCGCCTTGCGCGCGCTGCGCACCGACCGGGCGGCGTCGGACAGATGCACGCCGTCCAGCCCCAACCGCTCGGCCAGCAGCACATGATCGGTGATCACCAGCGCGATGTCCCGCGCATGCGCGATTTCGCGCAGCAGGTCGGCGCCCCGTGAAATGGCGTCTTCGTCGCGGCTGGCGAGATCGAGCCGCAGGCATGCAACGGGATGCGCGTCCAGGACCGCGGCCAGCCGGTCGGGAAAGCTGGACAGCTCGAACACCGGGGGAGTGGCGAGATAGATCTGGGGCTGCTCGGGACTGTCCATGCGCGTGCGATCCTTTCATGGTTTCGGCGCTGTCTATCCGATTGCCGCGGCCATGCAAACCGGCGGCGGCTTGCTCATCGGCGCGGGCTTGGCTAGAGGCGGTAGAGCGGTTTTCGGAGGATGCGATGGGCGACCCCTCGTCCCAGCCGGCCTTTGTGCTGGTGCGCCCGCAGATGGGTGAGAATATCGGCGCGGCGGCGCGCGCGATGTGGAATTTCGGTCTGGACGCGATGAGCATTACCGCCCCGCGCGATGGCTGGCCGAACCCCAAAGCCGTGGCCATGGCCAGCGGCGCGGGCCGCTTGCTGGATAACGCGCGGCTGCATGACGATGTGGCGGGCGCGGTGGCGGGATGCAGCTATGTGTTTGCGACCACCGCCCGCAGCCGCGATTTGACCAAACCGGTGTTCAGCCCCGAGGCGGCGATGGCCAGGGCCTTCGAGTTGATCGCTGCGGGCGAAAAAGTGGCGGTCCTGTTCGGCCCTGAACGCACCGGGCTGGAAAACGATGACGTGGCGCGCGCCAATGCAATCGTCTCGGTGCCGGTGAACCCGGATTTCGCGTCGCTCAACCTGGCGCAATGCGTGCTGCTGATGGCGTATGAATGGCGGCGTCAGGCGGTCGACGTGACTCATGAAACCGTGCCGTTGGGCAAGGGAGACTGGGCCAGCCAGATCGAGGTGGACAAGCTGGCCGAACACTATCAGGACCGGTTGGAGCAGGCGGGGTTCTTTTTCCCGCCGGAAAAGGCCGAGGGCATGAAGCTGAACCTGCGCAATCTTTGGAGCCGGATGCGGCTGACGCGGGCGGATGTACAGATGCTGCACGGGGTGATGCGGCAGATGGTGCGCTGGAAGGAACGGGGCTGAGATCGGCCATAACGGCGCAAGCGAGGGCAGGATGAGCAAGCGGAACATCTTTGAAGAGGTCGGCGAAGGTACGGACACGCGACCCGCCGCACAGCCGGGAATGATCGACCGCAAGCCAGGCAGGGGTGGCGCGCGCCGCGCGATACGCGCCTGGCTGGTGGTGATCTTTGCGCTGGTGGTGGCGATGATCGTGGTCGGCGGGCTGACGCGGCTAACCGATTCCGGATTGTCGATTACAGAATGGCGCCCGGTCACCGGGGCGATTCCGCCAATGACCGAAACCGACTGGCAGGCGGAATTCGACAAATACCGCCAGATCGATCAGTGGCGGATCATGAACCAGTGGATGGAACTGGACGACTTCAAGGAAATCTATTGGTGGGAATGGGGCCACCGGCAGCTGGGCCGCGCCATTGGGCTCGTCTGGGCAGCCGGATTCCTGGTCTTTCTCGTGGCGCGCAAGATCCCGCCCGGCTGGACCGGGCGCCTGCTGCTGCCCGGCATCCTGGGCGGGCTGCAGGGCGCGGTCGGCTGGTGGATGGTCGCCTCGGGCGTGACTGCGGGCGAAGGAACGGTGGCGGTCGCGTCGTACCGGCTGGCGGTGCACCTTGGGCTGGCCTTTGTCATTCTCGGTGTGCTCGGCTGGTATATCCTGTCGCTCGGTCGGTCCGAGCGCGACCTGATGCAGGCGCGCCGCGCGAAGGAAACGAAACTCTACGGCATCTCCACCGGCTGGCTGCATTTCGCGTTCCTGCAGATCCTGCTGGGCGCGCTGGTTGCGGGGATCGACGCGGGACGCGGATATACCGACTGGCCGCTGATGGGCGGGCAGTTCCTGCCGCCCGATGCGTCCGTGCTGGAGCCGTGGTGGCGTAACCTGTTCGAAAGCCCGGGCCTCGTGCAATGGATCCACCGCATGGTCGGGTATGCGCTGTTGGGCTACGGCATCTTTGCCTGGCGGCGCGGGCAGGGCAGCGCGCATGCCGCCACCCGTTTTGCCTTCAACGCCGCGATGGCGGCGCTGGCGTTGCAGGTGGTGCTGGGCATCGCCACGGTGCTCTACGCCGCGCCCTGGCAGATCGCGATCCTGCACCAGTTACTGGCGGTGGGACTGTTCACGCTGATCCTGCGGGCGCGGTTCCTGTGCGCCTATCCTGTAGCAAC
>CAYGNB010000015.1:16912-18082 GCA_964351135.1 uncultured Rhodobacterales bacterium
GGCCCGGGCGGCCGACGATGTCGCGGCGTTCCTGCCGGTTCTGGACGAGGTGGTGCGGCTGAAGCGTGAGGAAGGACAGGCGCTGGCCGGCGGGGGCGGCGATGTCTATGACGCGATGCTGGAGGATTACGAGCCGGGCACCACCGGTGCGCAGATCACGGCGATCTTTGATGCCATGCGGCCTCGTCTGGTGGCCTTGCGCGCGGCGATACTCGACCGCCCGGCGCCGAAGGATCTGGAGGGTCGCTTTGGCGAGGCGGCGCAGTTGCGCCTGTCGCGCGATCTGGCCCAGACATTCGGATACGATCTGAACCGGGGCCGGATCGACAAGGCGGTGCATCCGTTCAGTTCGGGCAGCGGTGCCGATGTCCGCATCACCACCCGCACCGCCGAGGACGACCCGTTCAACTGCCTCTATTCCACCATTCACGAGGTCGGCCACGCCGCCTATGAGCAGGGAATCGATAGCGATTACGCGCTGACCCCGCTGGGGCGCGGCGTGTCGATGGGGGTGCATGAAAGCCAGAGCCGTATCTATGAAAACCAGATCGGACGGGGACGGGCCTTTACCGGGTGGCTGTTCGGACGGATGCGTGAGGCTTTCGGCGATTTCGGCATCGATGACGCGGACATGTTCTATGCCGCGGTGAACAAGGTGCGCGACGGGTTCATCCGGACCGAGGCGGACGAGGTGCAGTACAACCTGCACATCATGCTACGGTTCGATCTGGAGCGCGCGCTGATGTCAGGCGATCTGCAGGTCGGCGATCTCGAAGCGGCGTGGAACGATCGCTTTGCCGCCGATTTCGGCTTTGCGGTGGATCGGCCCGCCAATGGCTGTTTGCAGGATGTCCACTGGTCGGTCGGGCTGTTCGGGTATTTCCCGACCTACGCGTTGGGCAATGTCTATGCCGGTTGCCTGTGGGAGGCGCTGAACGGTGCGGTGCCGGATCTGGGCGCAGGGCTGGCACGTGGCGATGTGTCGGCGGCCACTGGCTGGCTGCGCGAAAACCTGCAGCGTCATGGCGGTCTTTACCTGCCGCGCGAGGTGATCCAGCGGGCCAGCGGACAGGCGCCCAGTGAGACGCCCCTGCTGGCCTATCTCGAAGCGAAGTTCGGGGAAATCTACGGACTCTGAGCGCCGCTCCTCCGCCCTGCGGGCGACGTCGC
>CAYGNB010000015.1:18182-19582 GCA_964351135.1 uncultured Rhodobacterales bacterium
ACAGGCACGCGGATCGACTGGCCCGCCGAGGTGGCCAGCATGATCTGGTCGCCGAATTCGACCGGGAAAGAGGCGACCAGCGCGCCACCGCGCATGGCCTTGTCCATCGCCGCCACGCCCATGCCGCCGCGCCCGCGCACCGGGTAGTCATGGGACGACGACAGCTTGCCCTGACCGCCCGACGTGATGGTGAGGATCAGGTTTTCGGCCGCCGACATTTCCGCATAGCGTTCCTGGTTCAGTTCGCCCGGCGGGGTGATGTCCTCGTCTTCGTTCTCCGCATCGTCCGCGAGACCGGCCACCGCACGGCGCATCTTGAGATAGGCGGCGCGTTCCTCCGGGCTGGCTTCGAAATGCCGGATCACCGACATCGAGACGACCCGGTCGCCGCCGGTGAGCCGGATGCCGCGCACGCCGGTGGATTTCCGGCCCTTGAACACACGCACGTCTGTAGTGGGGAAGCGGATCGCGCGACCGGAATCCGTGACCAGCATCACATCGTCGTCTTCGGAGGCGATGCGGGCATTGACCAGTTCCACGTCCTCGGGCAGGTCCATCGCGATCTTGCCGTTGCGTTTCACATTGGTGAAGTCGCTGAGCGCGTTGCGCCGCACATCGCCGGCCGAGGTGGCGAACACGATCTGCAATTCGTCCCAGTGATCCTCGTCGCGGTCGATCGGCATGATCGCGGCAATGGAAACGCCGGTGGGGATCGGCAGGATGTTGACGATGGCCTTGCCCTTGGAGGTCCGTCCCCCCTGCGGCAAGCGCCAGCATTTCAGCTTGTAGGCCATGCCATCGGTGGTGAAGAACAACAGTTGCGTGTGGGTGTTGGCGACGAAGAGGCTGGTTACCACGTCGTCATCCTTGAGGGACCCGCCGATCAACCCCTTGCCGCCGCGTTTCTGTGCCCGGAACTCGGCAAGCGCGGTGCGTTTGATGTAACCGCCGGCGGTGACCGTCACCACCATGTCCTCGCGCTCGATCAGATCCTCGTCGTCCAGATCGCCCGCCCAGTCGGTGATTTCGGTGCGGCGCGGGACCGCGAACTGGTCGCGAACCTCGCGCAGTTCGTCCGCGATCAGCCCCATGATCCGGTCGCGCGAGGACAAGATGTCGAGATATTCCTTGATCCGGCCCGCCAGTTCCTCGAGCTCGTCGGTAACCTCCTTGACGCCGATCTGGGTCAGGCGCTGCAGGCGCAGTTCGAGAATGGCACGGGCCTGCGCCTCGGACAGGTTATAGGTCCCGTCGTCGTTCATGGTGTGGGTGGGATCGTCGATGAGGCGGATGTAGTCGGCGATATCCGCCGCCGGCCAGCGCCGGGTCATCAGTTTCTCGCGCGCTTCGGCCGCGTCGGCCGAGCTGCGGATCGTTGCCACGATCTCATCCACGTTGGA
>CAYGNB010000016.1:0-8264 GCA_964351135.1 uncultured Rhodobacterales bacterium
TGACAACATAACTGATCGTGTTCGTCGCAGCATCAAAAAAGGCCGATACTTCGGGTTTGCAATCCATGTTGACGGGATAATCGGTCATTTCAGGTCTCCCTGGTTTGATCATGCGGCGCTGCGTTTCGCAGACCCGCTGAACGATTGAAGAAACTTGGCGAGATAGATGCCCACGGCCAGCGCGACCACGTAGACCGCGACTTCCCACCGTCCGCTGCCCAGTGCGGGCAGCGCGCCGCCGGGGCAGAAGCCGGAGATGCCCCAGCCCACGCCGAAGATAGCCGAACCGCCGATCAGCCGGAGGTCGAGGTCCTTTCGCGTCGGCAGGTGAAAACGGGTGTCGAGCATCGGTGCGGTCCGGCGCAGCACGAAGCGATAGCCGATAAAGGCCACCAGCAGCCCGCCCCCCATCACGAAGGCGAGTGACGGATCCCAGGCCCCGGCGACGTCGAAGAAATTCACGACCTTGGCCGGGTTGGCCATGCCGGAAATCATGATGCCGACCCCGAAGATCAGGCCGATGAGATAAGCGGAGACAAGACGCATGGTTTACACTCCCACAACGTGGCGCAGGACAAAGACGGTGACGAGGGTGGTCAGCATGAAGGTCAGCGTGGCGACGATCGACCGGGCCGACAGGCGCGCGTTGCCGCAAATGCCATGCCCCGAGGTGCAGCCGCCGCCATAGGTCACGCCGACCCCGACCAGCAGCCCGCTGATGACCAGCATCGGCGCGGACGACACGACCTGGATCGTCGCGGGTACGCCAAAGATCAAGGCGAGCGCCACCGGCCCGGACATCATGCCCAGCAGGATGGCGGCCCGCCAGCTGAAATCCTGTCCGCCGGCGGGTTGCAGCACGCCGGTGAGGATCCCGGTGGCTCCCATCACCCGGCCCAGCGACAACATCAGCAACACGGCCGACAGGCCGATCAGCAGGCCCCCGCCAAGCGACATCAGAGGTGTGAATGCGGTTTCCATCTTCAGCAGTCCTTGCAGGTACGAAGGCCGATCAGGCGATAGAGCGGGCAGAACCCGACGGCGGAGGTGACGAGCATGACGATCCCGACCACGGCGGCGCCAACGGTCAACAGCGATCCCGACCCGGCAAAAAAGGCGTATGCCAGCAGGACCAGCCCCAGTATCACTCTCGCGGATCTATCCAGTGTTCCCATGTTTCTGGACATGTTGATCTCCTGTTTCCTTAAATACGTATGGGATATGGAGCTTTGGGTCGGATTCCTCTGTGACTTTGTCACTTTGGCGCGGGATAATGTTCCAAGGCCACGAAAAAAAACGGGCCTTTGGTGCGGGTCAGGCTGCGGCCAGTCTTTCCAGCGCTTTCGGGTCGATCAGGCGGATATGGCCGCGTGACTGTTCGATCCAGCCGCGGCGCTGAAACTCGGTCAGCTGCCGCGAGATGACTTCGCGCGCGGTTCCGAGTTCCGAGGCGAGCCGCTGATGCGTGACGCCCAGTTCGTCCTTGCCCTGCGCCAGCGCGACCAGCCGTTCGGCCAGCCGCACGTCGATATGGCCAAACGCGACGTCATCGACGACCCGCAGCAGGTCGACCAGCCGCCGGGAATAGGCGGCAAAGACGAATTCGCGGAACGCGGGGGCCTCGGCGACCAGCCGGTCAAAGGCCATGCGCGGCAGGGCGACGGCGGTCACGTCCGTTTCCGCGATGCCTTCGGCGTGATAGGCTTCCTCGCTGAGAATACACGCGGTGGTCAGTACGCAGCTCTGGCCCGCTTCGACGCGATAAAGCACGATCTCGCGTCCGGTGTCCGAGGTTTGGGACACGCGGATCACCCCTTCGACCAGGAACAGCAGGTTTTCGGGCACGTGATCCGGGCTGAAGATCGTCTTGCCCGCCGGCACCTTCACGATACGCGCCACCTGCCGCAACCGCTTTCGCACGTCTTGCGGCAGGGCACGGGTGCCGTCGAACAATTCCGTCCAGTCGCCAATGCTCATGTCCAGTTCCCCGTATGTGCGGTCAATCCATCGGTCGAGGCCATGACAGCGTCATGACTTCGGTTCCGGCCGGTCCGGTCATGTTTGGACCTGCGGCTTTGCTGACTACAATGTCCCGGCAAAACTGGCAAAGGGAATACAGCTTTCGCTGTGGGATAACCCGATGACGGATCGGGGCTTCGCGGGCGGATGTCGGCCGGGCACACCCGCGGCGGTTTTCCGCCGCGGGGCGTTCGACACTCAGATGTCGAACCTGACGCCTTGTGCCAGCGGCAGTTCCGCCGAATAGTTGATGGTGTTTGTCTGGCGGCGCATGTAACCCTTCCAGGCGTCCGAGCCGCTTTCGCGGCCGCCACCGGTTTCCTTTTCACCGCCAAAGGCACCGCCGATCTCGGCGCCCGAGGGGCCGATATTGACGTTGGCGATCCCGCAATCGGATCCGGCGGCGGACAGGAAGGTTTCGGCCTCGCGCATGTTCATGGTGAAGATGCAGGACGACAGCCCCTGCGGCACGCCGTTGTGCAGCGCCATCGCCTCGTCGAATGTTTCGTATCCCATGACATAGAGGATCGGTGCGAAGGTTTCGGTGCGCACGGTCTCGGTCTGCGACGGCATCTCGACAATGGCCGGTTTGACATAGGTGCCGCCCGCGACACCTTCGGCCGCGCCGCCGCCATGCACGGTGCCGCCTTCGGACCGGGCCTGATCGAGCATGGATTGCATCCGGTCGCCCGAGGTCTGGTCGATCAGCGGCCCGATCAGGGTGCCGTCGGCGCGCGGGTCGCCGACCGGCAGGCTGTCATAGGCCTTGACCAGCTTTGCCACCAGGTCGTCCTTGATCGAGCTGTGCACGATCAGGCGCCGCAGCGACGTGCAGCGTTGCCCGGCGGTGCCGACGGCCGAAAAGACGATGGCCCGCACCGCCATTTCCAGATCGGCCGACGGCGCCACGATCATCGCGTTGTTGCCGCCCAGTTCCAGGATCGGGCGCCCCCAGCGGGCCGCGACCTTGGGGCCGACGATCCCGCCCATGCGGGTCGAGCCGGTGGCGCTGATGATCGGGATCTCGGGCGCATTGACCAGCGCCTCGCCGATTTCCGGCCCGCCGATGACCAGTTGCACCAGCCCCTCGGGCGCGTCGCCGAACCGCGCCAGCGCGCGGTCGAGGATCTTCATGCAGGCCATCGCGGTGAGCGGGGTCTTTTCCGACGGTTTCCAGATCACCGGGTCGCCGCAGACCAGTGCCAGCGCCGTGTTCCACGACCAGACCGCGACCGGGAAGTTGAAGGCGGTGATGACGCCGCAGGGTCCCATCGGGTGCCAGGTTTCCATCATCCGGTGGCCGGGCCGTTCCGAAGCGATGGTCAGGCCGTAGAGTTGCCGCGAAAGCCCGGTGGCAAAGTCGCAGATATCGATCATCTCCTGCACTTCGCCCAGCCCTTCGGACACGATCTTGCCCGCCTCCAGCGTGACCACCGCGCCCAGTTCGTCCTTGGCCGCGCGCAGTTCCTCGCCCAGCAGACGCACCAGTTCGCCCCGGCGCGGTGCCGGTACGGTGCGCCAGGCGCGAAAGGCATCCTGCGCCCGCGCGACGATTTCGGGCATGTCGGACGGCGCGGTCTCGGCCACGCGGGCGACCTCGGCCCCGTCGACGGGCGAACGAACGGCGAGCGTGCCGCCGGCGATGTCGCTGTCGCTCAGCCCTGCGGCCCTGAGTACGTCTTGATGGCTCATGTTATTCTCCTTTGGTCACGAGGGCCCGTTGGTCGTCCCGTCCCATCGAGATCAGGAACGGCGCCTCTGTCTGAATTGTCTGGAAACCGGCCTTGTCCGCGAGGCCGTGCCAGCCGGACAGGATCAGCGATTGCGCCACCGCGCCGCCCAGCGTCGTGCCCGGTCCGGCGACGATGAACAGGTCCGGGGCGAATTCCCGCGCCGCGACGCGGATGGCATGTGTGAAATCGTAGGTTTCGGTCACCTGATGCCCCAGCGTGTAATCCCACAGCGCATGAGCATCGGTTGCACTGGGCCACCAGATCGCGCCGCGCCCGTCGATCATCGGCAGGCGGGGCTGGCCGAACAGGTCGGGCGACAGCCGCGCCCGGCCGGATTCGGCCACGGGCGCCATCAGATGGGTGTGGAACGCAGCGTGGTTCGGCAGGCGCATCGGGAAACGGTCCAGCGCCGGTACGCTGGCTTCGAACGCGGCCAGCCCGGCCTCGTTCCCTGCCAGCACCAGCATCCCGCCCAGGTCGATCGACAGGGCGAGCGCATGGTCCGGGCGCGCGCCGATTTCGGCGACCAGCGCCAGCAGTTCGGCCCTGCGCTCCGGATCGGGCTGCCAGTCGTCGCCCATATGGGGATAGATCAACTGGCCGCCGATCAGGCTGTCCTGCATCAGCTGGCCCATCGTGTTGACGACCTCAAAGGCGTTCCGCGGGCTCAGCGCGCCGCCGCAGGCCAGCGCCGAATACCAGCCCATCGAATTGCCGGTGACGGCGACGATGTCGATCTCGTCACGGTCGATGGCGAGGTGGTCGCCATAGCTGGCGGCAAAGATCAGCGCAGAGGCATTGTCGCCGCGCGTGTGGCGGGCCACGGAATAGCGCGCCGCGCCGTCGAGCGCGCTCAGCGTATCCTGTCCCAGTTCGATGCGCCGAGCGTCGAACTCGGCCAGCAATGCCGGATCGGGAAAGCGTCGGCCCAGCACGCCCAGTTCGGTCTTGTTGTAGGTGCCGCGGCCGGGGCAGATCAGAACGGCGGATTTCATGCGGCACCTCCCCCGATCAGCGCGCGGGCGGCGTCGTAAATGCCGTCCGCCGACGGCATCGTGGCGCCATAGGCGGGGCCGGTGGCGATGAAACTGTCCTCGGCGGCGAGCCGCGCCACCGGCAGGTCGGTTTCTTCGGACAAGAGCGCCATCAGCGCCTCGGACAGGCCGCCGGTGCGGCGGGTTTCATCGACGATCAGGATGCGCTTGCAGTCCGCGACGGCGTTCAACAGCGCCTCTTTCGGCAGCGGGTTGAGCCAGCGCAGGTCGATCACCCGTGTCCGCACCCCGTCGGCTTCGAGCCGTTTCTGCGCCTGCCGTGACAGGTAATATCCGTTGGCATAGCTGACGATGGCCAGATCGGTCCCGTCGCCATGCTGTCCGACCTCACCCAGCGCGATGCGTTCGTCCGGCGCGGGGTAGGTGGTCATCCAGCCGCTGTCACCGGCGTCGTGCAGGTCGCGCATCGGGTAGAGCGCGATCGGTTCGAGGAACACCACCAGCCGCTGTTCCTCACGCGCGAGCCGCACACATTCGCGCAGCATCCGCGCGGCATCTGCACCGTTCGACGGGCAGGCCAGGATCAGCCCCGGAATGTCGCGCAGCACCGCCACCGAATTGTCGTTGTGGAAATGCCCGCCGAACCCTTTCTGATAGCCGAGCCCGGCAATGCGCACGACCATCGGGTTGGCATATTGGCCGTTCGAGAAAAACGGCAGCGTGGCCGCTTCGCCGCGCAACTGGTCCTCGGCGTTGTGCAGGTAGGCCAGGAACTGGATCTCGGGGATCGGGATGAACCCGTTCTGGGCCATGCCGATGCCAAGCCCCAGGATCGACTGTTCATCCAGCAGCGTGTCGACGACGCGATCCGCGCCAAAGCGCGTCAGGAGTTTCTGGGTCACCCCATAGACGCCGCCCTTGCGGCCGACATCCTCGCCCATCAGCGCGATTTCGCCATGTTCCAGCATCAGGTCGGTCAGCGCCCAGTTGAGGATCCGGCTCATCGGTTGCGGGTCTTGCTGGGCCTTCAGGTCGCCGCCGAACCTGGCGGCGCGGGTTTCGGCCGACGGGCCGTTCGTGGGCCGGCAGTCCCGTGCCGGGGGGATCAGGCTGGCCATGACATCGCCGGCGGTTTTCAGATGCGGCCGGGTAACGGCTTCGGCTGCCACGCGCGACACCCGCGCCCGCGTGTCGTCATAGATCGCCAGCGCCGCCTCGGGGTCGAGCGCGCCGTGCCGGTCGAGCAGGCGAACCGAATGCAGCAATGGATCGTTGGCCTCGTCGGTTTCGACCTCGGTCCGGGGCAGGTAGGTGGTGGCGACATCGGCACCCGCATGACCGTAGAGCCGCACGGTGCGCACATGCAGGAACGCCGGTTTGCGCCGCGTGCGGGCGTAATGCGCCGCCGCCTGCGCGGCCGCATATGTGTCATAGAGGTCGAGCCCGTCACAGGCGAAATACTTCATCCCCGGCCGGTTGGCGAAGCTGGCGGCGATCCAGCCCTTGGGCGTCTTGGTGGATATGCCGATACCGTTGTCTTCGCAGACGAACAGGATCGGCAGCGGTACCGACTGAAAGCTGGTCCACTGCGCGGTGTTGAACGCCCCCTGCGCGGTCGAATGGTTTGCCGATGCGTCGCCAAAGGAACACATCACCACCGCATCCTCGGGGTATTCCGCGTGTTCGGGCGCGTGGCGCCGCGCCGCGCCGATCGAATAGGCCGCGCCGACCGCCTTGGGCAGATGGCTGGCGATGGTCGAGGTCTGGGGCGGAATATTCAGCGCCTTCGAACCCAGAACCTTGTGCCGACCGCCGGAAATCGGGTCATCGGAGGAACAGGCAAAGCTGAGCAGCATGTCCCACGCAATCGACTGTCCGGGCACCTGTGCGCTGCGCGCGATCTGAAATGCGGCGTCGCGATAATGCAGGAACGCCGGATCGGTCGGCCGCAAGGCATGGGCGACGGCGGCCAGGCCTTCGTGGCCCGACGATCCGATGGTGTAGAATCCTTGCCCCGCCGACTGCATCGCGCGGCTTTCCAGGTCCAGCGCCCGGCTCAGGCATTGGGCGCGGAACAACGCCACCGCATCGGTGCGCGACAGCGGACCTGCCGGGGCCGCGCCCTGCGGGAAATCATGCGCCGCGACCCTTGTGCGGAAATTGGTTTCGACAATCGCTGCCCGGTCCATGAGATTACCCGCCTGCTGCTTCTGTTTCGATGACGGTTCGGATCCGGGCGAGCCCATCGTCCAGTTCGGCGTCGGAATACGCAAAGGACAGGCGGAAATGGCCGGGCAGGCCGAACGCGCGGCCCGGAACCACGGCCACACCGGCCCGTTCCAGCAGCGCGGCGCAGAAATCGCCGTCGCTGCGCCCGTCGCCCAGCAGCGCCGAACAGGACGGGAACGCATAGAACGCCCCGTCCGGTTCGAGGCAGCTCAGGCCCGGCATGGCGTTCAGCGCGGCGACGACGCGGTCGCGGCGGTCGCGAAAGGCCGCGCGGCGGTCGTCGAGCAACGCCCGGTCCCCGGTCAGGGCGGCCAGTGCGGCCGCCTGGGAAACCGTGCAGGCGCCCGATGTCGATTGCCCCTGCACTGCGGTCATCGCCTTGATCAGCGGCGCCGGGCCCACGCCCCAGCCGATCCGCCAGCCGGTCATGGCCCAGGCCTTGGATACGCCGTTCACGATCAGCGTCCGGTGCGCCAGTTGCGGTGCGACAGCGGTAAAGCTGGCAAAGCGGACATAGCTCAGATGCGCATAGATCTCATCCGAGATGATCCAGACCTGCGGGTGGCGCTCCAGCACCTCGGCCAGCGCCGCGATTTCGCTGGCGGAATAGACCGCGCCCGACGGGTTGGACGGTGAATTCAGCATCAGCCAGCGGGTGCGCGGCGTGATCGCCGCCTCGAGCGCGGCGGGCGACAGTTTGAACCCGTCCGCCATCGGGCAGGCCACCTGCACGTCGATCCCGCCCGCGATGCGCACCATGTCCGCATAGCTGGTCCAGAACGGGGTGGGCATGATGACCTCGTCACCGGGGTCGAGCGTCGCCAGCAGGGCGTTTGCCAGCACCTGCTTGGCCCCGGTCGATACGATGACCTCGGCCATCTGGCGGCCGTGGTCTTCGGCAATCGCGGCGCGAAGGTCCGCGTTGCCCGCCGTCGGCGGATACCGGGTCTGTCCACCCCGCGCCGCCGCCATCGCGGCGTCGATCACGAAATCGGGGGTGGGGAAATCCGGCTCTCCGGTGGACAGCGTGACCACGTCGCGGCCCTCGGCGCGTAACCGGGCGGCGCGTTCCGAGATCCGGACGATTTCAGACAGGTCCAGCCCCGTCAGCCGTTGGGCGCGGCGAAAGCCGCCAGCGGGATCATCCAGCATAGCGCGCTCCGTTTTCCGTTTGCAGGAACGCGTCGAGGGGGATGTCCTCCTGCCGCAGGAAACCAGACGATCCGAGCGTTCCGGCCCGGACCATTTCGATCACCGCCACGACCGACGAGGCCGTTGTCCAGGCGAT
>CAYGNB010000016.1:8364-10018 GCA_964351135.1 uncultured Rhodobacterales bacterium
CCCAGCCCGCCCGAGGTGGTGAATGCCTCGAGCTCGACCCCGCCGATCACGATCTTTTCGACCCATTCCATCGGCGACACCCATTTGTGTTCGCCTTCCTCCAGCACCTCGCAATCGTTCAGGTATTCGTTCACGACCCCCTCGGGCGACCAGTTGAACGAATACCCCATCAGCCCGGTCGGATGCTGCGGCAGCGCGCCCACGCGCAGGCGGCAGGCCCGGCAGCTGTCGAACTGCGCGATCAGATGCGCGCCGACGATGCCGACGAAACCGGGTGCCAGACCGCATTGCGGGGCCATCAGCCCGCGGGAGGTTTCGGCCAGTTCCCGGATCGCCTGGGTGGTCGGCACGTCCTCGGTGAGATCGAAATAGTGGATCCCCAGCGCATGGGCGGTCCGGGCCACGTCCTTGTTCAGGAAATAGGGCAGGCAGGACAGCACCGCGTCGGTGCCGGACAGCGCCGTTTTCAGGGTCGGCATGTCGGACACGTCGAGCGCGCGCACGGGGAAGGGCAGGCCCGTATCCACCTGCGGCGCCGAATCGAACCCCACAACGTCGAAACCGCTCTGATGCAGCAGTTCCGCCGCCAGCGTTCCGACCTTTCCAAGCCCCAGGACCGCAACAGATTTCATCGATGCACCTCATGTTCGGAATCGCCACGAGGCTACGCCATTGACTGATGTATAAAAATACATGAATTAATCAGAAATCCATGACTTGAAGTAATGAATGATATGCTGCATCTCCCGTCGCTCTCTGTCCTGCGCAGTTTTGAGGCTGCGGCAAAGCACCAGAGCTATACGCAGGCTGCCGAAGAGTTGCGGGTCACGCAGGGCGCGATCAGCCGGCAGGTGCGCGAACTCGAAACCATCGTCGGCGTGACGCTGTTCCGCAAGGCCGGGCGCGGGGTGGCGCTGACCGAGGCCGGGCGCAACCTGGCCGCGCGGTTGCAGGGCGATCTGGACCGGTTGCGGCAGACCGTGGCCTATGCCAGCGCCGCCGGTGACGGTGCCCGGACCTTGTCGATTGCCGTGTTGCCGACCTTCGGCGCGCGCTGGCTGGCGCCGCGGCTGCCGCGGTTCGCTGCCCGGCAGCCCCGCGCACAGCTTGCCTTTCACAGCCGTGGCGAGCCGTTCGATCTGGCCCGCGAAGGCATCGACCTGGCGATCCATTTCGGGTCGGCGGACTGGGTGGGCGGCACGCTGACACCGCTCTGTCCCGAAGATCTGGTTGCGGTGGCCTCGCCGCTGCTGGCCGACCGCTATGAAGTCGAGCGGCCCGAAGACAGCCTGCGCCTGCCGCTGCTGCACCTGAGCAGCCGGGGGACCGCCTGGCAGGATTACTTCAGCGGGTTGGGGCTGGTTCCCGACGGTGCATTGCAAGGTGCCCTGTTCGATCAGTTCTCGACGATGATTGCCGCTGCGACCCACGGTCTGGGGGCGGCAATCGTGCCGACCTATCTGATCGAAAGCGAACTGGCGCAGGGCACGCTGATCATCCTCGGTCAGCCCGCAGGATCCGAAGGCATGTATTACGTGGTTCGGCCACGGGATGTCGAAAACCCGCTGGCAGAGAGCTTTGCCGCCTGGGTCTGCGAAGAGGCGCAGGCGTCGTCGCTCAGGCGTCTCCAGCGGCAGGGCGGGCCGGGCTGAAC
>CAYGNB010000016.1:10118-16143 GCA_964351135.1 uncultured Rhodobacterales bacterium
ATGATCGGTGTCTGTACCGCGCTGGAGCTTCAGCGGCGCGGAGCGCGGGTCACACTGATCGACCGCCGCGAACCGGGATGCGAAACCTCCTATGGCAACGCCGGGGTGCTTGCCCGATCCTCGCTGTTTCCGCTGAACAATCCGGGCATGCTGTCCGACCTGCCGGGATTGCTGACCAACCGCCGTGCCGCGCTGCGCTATGACTGGCGGTTCGTGCTGTCCAACCTGCTCTGGGCCTCGCAGTTCCTGTGGAACGCCCGCCGCAGCCGGTTTGGGGAAACCACCCGCGCGCTGGACGATCTGATCCGGTTGTCGATCCCGGGCCACAAACAACTGATCGAAGCCAGCGGGCAGCAGGCGCTGCTGTCCGACAAGGGGTGGATCTTTCTCTATCGGTCGCGGGACAGGTTCGACCGCGCGGGCCTGCTGCGTCGCACCCTGCAGGATTTCGATGTCGATACCGAAGCCCTGACTCGGGATGCGCTGACCGATATCGAACCGGGGCTGAAGCCGATTTTCGAGCGGGCGCTGTGGGTCAGGGGCAGTTATTCGGTGCGGGATCCCGGCGCGCTGGTCCGGGCCTATGCCGGCCTGTTCGTCGAACGTGGCGGACGTATTGAACGGGGTGAGATCAGCGCGGTCGCAGATGGGGAACGCGGTGCAACCGTATCGTTTAAGGGTGGTGCAGAGCGGACCGCCGACCATGTGGTGATGTGCCTCGGGCCGTGGGGCCGGACCCTGATGCGGCAATCCGGCTATGCGGTGCGGATGGGGTTCGAACGCGGGTATCACGCGCATTTCACCGGCAATTCGGACGGACCGGGGATTGGAAGGCCGATCTATGATACCGCCGGTGCCTATGTGCTGGCGCCGATGGTGCAGGGGTTGCGGCTGACCAGCGGGGTCGAACTGAAGGATTGCGCCGCGCCGCCATCGCCGGGCCAACTGGATCAGGCGGAAACCGCCGCGCGGCAGGCCGTGGATCTGGGCGAGCGGATCGAGGACCGGCCATGGCTGGGCAGCCGCCCCACCTTTCCCGACAGCCGCCCCGCGATCGGGCCCGCTCCGCAGAGCCGCCACCTGTGGGTCGCCTTTGGCCATCAGCATATCGGGTTTTCCACCGGTCCGGGCACCGCGCAGATGCTGGCGGACCTGATCGAAGGCGCCGCGCCCCCGGTCGATGCCAGCCCGTTCCGGCCCGGCCGGTTCATCCGGCGCCGGTATTGAGGCTCGCGCAGGCGGCAGTGTGACTTACCCGGTCGGCTGCCGGTTTCCGGTCGCCCGAACCAGCCAGTGGGCCGCATCGACCAGGTGAAAGACCGGCAGTCCGGTCGCCGTGCGGATTGCATCCGCATAGGGTGGGAGATTGCCGCATTCCAGCAGGATCGCACCCAGACCGGAATTGGCGGCCACCAGATCGCGCGCGGCGGCGACAACGGTGCGTTCCATCGCGGTACGGTCAATCTCGGTCGCCTGCACCGTCCGCGCCGCCAGGAATGTCCCGGCAAAGGTCGCGTCGTGTTCGAGCCCGGCAATGGCGACATCCTGCGGGGCGATGCCGGCCGCTGCCATGGCCGCCGGTCCCAGCGAACTGCGCGAGGCGGTCAGGATACCGACGCGGCCCGGACAGGTGGCGCGGATCACGGGGTAGAGCGACAGGGCCGACAGCATCACCGGCACCTTCACCTCGGCCGCGATCCGCGCCTGCGCCGAAACCAGAAATCCGCAGGTGGACACGATCGCGGTGGCGCCCCGGTCCTCCAGCGCGCGGGCGGCCTGAACGAACCGCTCCAGAAGGGCGGGCGCGGGCGCCCCGTCCCTGACAATGTCGGGGCTGTCGGCACCCTGCACGATCAGGATGTCGCAGGGAAACGGATAGCTTTCCGCACAGCCCACATCGCCGGCGATTCGGGGAAAGACGGTATCGAGCGACAGGATTCCAAGCCGTGCCATGGGGCCTCGTTCGTCAAAGTCGCGCCACCCTAATACGCGCTGCGTGCGCGGGAAACACCGGGTTGCTTTGCAGCGGTTTGCCGGGCGCATCGTTCCGCTTTCCCGCGATATCGCCCCCGTCATTGCCAGAGCGCGTCATTCAGCGTCTAATGCCGCTCATAAACACTCGAAACACAAGACAGGGAACCCAGCCGATGACATTCAAGACAGGCATGATCGCCGCCACTGTTGCCGCTTTTGCGTCCGGGGCGGCCTATGCGGAAAAGTGGGACATGGCGCTGGCCTATGCCGCCACCAATTATCATTCGGAGATCGCGGCCGAGTTTGCCGCGGAAGTCACCGAGAATTCCGACCTGGAAATCGTGACCCATCCCGGCGGGTCGCTTTTCGGCGGTTCGGAAATCTTCGGCGCGGTCCGCAAGGGGCTGACCCCGATCGGTGAGCGGCTGATTTCAGCGCTGGGCAACGACGATGCGATCTATGAGGTCGACAGCGTGCCGTTCCTGGCAACCGGCTTTGACGGTGCCCGAAAGCTCTATGAGGCGTCCAAGCCCGCGCTGATCGAGACGCTGGAGGAGGCCCGGCTGCATTTCCTCTATTCCTGCCCGTGGCCGCCGCAGGGGTTCTATTCGGTTAGGGAGGCCACAGATCTCGATGCCCTGTCAGGCATGAAGTTCCGCGCCTACAACGCCACCACGTCGAAGATGGCCGAGGGCCTCGGCATGGTGCCCACCAAGATCGAAGCGGCGGAACTGGCACAGGCCTTTGCCACCGGCACTGCGCAGTCGATGATCTCGTCGGGGTCGACGGGCTATGATCGCAAGCTCTGGGAGCATGTCTCGTATTACTACGACGTGAAGGCCTGGTTGCCGCGCAACATGGTTATCGTCAACGGCAAGGCCTGGTCGCGGCTCGATGATGCCACCAGGGAGGCAATCAATACGGCCGCCGCCAATGCCGAGGCAAAATGCTGGGCCAAGGCCGAGGAACTGGACGGCTGGTATGTCGAACAGTTCACGGCCAACGACATGACCGTCGGTACGCTGCCGCCTGCGGTTCAGGCCGCGTTCGAAGAGGTCGGTGCCGAGCTCAAGGCCCAATGGGTCGAACGAGCCGGCGAAAAGGGCCAGGCGGTTCTGGATGCCTATGAGGCCATGAACTGAGCATCGTTCCGATCCGGGCCGCACCTGTAACGGGTGGCGGCTCGGATATTCTCCGTTCGTCGAAATAGGAGGAAGGATGATGCGCAGCCTCTCGTCATTTCTGGATGGCATCTACCGGCTGGGCGGCCTGCTCGCCGGGGTCGGTCTGGTCTGCCTCTGCCTGCTGGTGCTCTACAGCATTCTGGCGCGGCTGCTGGGGCTCTACGCGGGCGGGGCCACCGATTTCGCCGGTTACGTCATGGCCACGGCCACCTTTCTGGCGCTGGCCGACACGTTTCGCGCCAATGGCCATATCCGGGTACAACTGCTGGTGCAGAAGATCATCGGCACCCCGCGCCGGGTGATCGAGATCCTGTGCCTGGCGATCATGTCCGGGGCGACGGCCTATCTCGCCTATTACCTCGTGCGGCTGACCTATGACAGCTACGATTTCGGCGAACGTAGCGAGGGCGCGGACGCGGTTCTGCTCTGGATACCGCAGACGCCGGTGGCGTTTGGCGCCACGCTGCTGGCGCTGTCGGTGCTGCACACGCTGATACAGGCCCTGTTCGACTATGACGCGGTCAATCCCGAAACCAGCGGGCATGAGGGGCCGAACGAGGTATGAGCGAAGCACTTTCCATCATCATCTTTCTGTCGACCCTGTTCGTCCTGCTGGGGCTGGGGGTCTGGGTCGGCGTTTCACTGCTGGTGACGGCCATCCTGGGCATGGCCCTGTTCACCTCGGTCCCCATCGGCGACGCGATGGCGGTGACGGTCTGGGGCGAACAGTCGTCCTGGACGCTCACCGCGCTGCCGCTGTTTATCTGGATGGGCGAAATCCTGTTCCGCACCAAGCTGAGCGAGACGCTGTTTCGCGGGCTGGCGCCGTTCCTGCGTCGCCTGCCCGGTGGGCTGTTGCATGTCAATGTCGGCGCATCGGCCGTGTTCGCCGCGATCTCCGGGTCGTCCGCCGCAACCGTCGCCACGGTCGGCAAGATGTCGATCCCCGAACTCAGTCAGCGCAATTATCCCGAACACATGATCATCGGCACCCTGTCGGGCGCCGGAACGCTCGGCCTGCTGATCCCGCCGTCGATCTCGATGATCATCTTTGGCGTCACCGTGAATGAAAGCATCTCGAAACTGTTCATGGCGGCGATGATACCGGGCATCGCGCTGGCGCTGATGTTCATGACCTATATCGTGCTGTGGTCGCTGCTGAACCGGTCCACCTTCAACCCGGTTCAGGATCTCGATGTATCGGGCCTGACTCAGCGACTGGTCGACCTGGTTCCGGTTCTGCTGCTGATCACGGCCGTGATCGGGTCGATCTACAGCGGCATCGCCACCGCGACCGAGGCCGCCGCGCTGGGTGTGGCGGGATCGCTGATCCTGTCCGCGTGGCAGCGCAGCCTGACCCGTGAAAGCTTCGTGGCCAGCGTGATCGGATCGGTGCGGACCACGGCGATGATCATGCTGATCCTGATGGGGGCCGGGTTCCTGTCGCTGGCGATGGGCTTTACCGGTATTCCGCGCGCGCTGGCCGAAACCATCGAAAGCTGGCAGTTGTCGCCGTTGGCGCTGATTGCGATCCTGACGCTGTTCTACATCGTTCTGGGCTGCTTCCTCGATGGCCTCAGTTCGATTGTGCTGACGATGGCGGTGATCGAGCCCATGGTGCGCGCCGCCGGGTTCGACATGTTGTGGTTCGGGGTCTACCTGATGATCGTGGTCGAAATGGCGCAGATCACACCGCCTATTGGGTTCAACCTTTTCGTGTTGCAGGGGATGACCGGGCGCGACATGGGGTTCATTTCCAAGGCATCCTTCCCGATGTTCGTGGTCATGTGCATCTTTGTCGTCATTCTGGTTCTCGTGCCGGGGCTGGCCACCTGGTTGCCCGGCGTCCTGAGCAAGTGAGGCAAGCATGAAACCGAACACGATCCTCGCCCTTGTCGATATCGCGCACCGGGACAGCGCATTGGCGCTGTTGCGCGATGTAAGGGACGGCTTTGACCGGGCCGGTCTGCATGTGGCCTATGTCATGCCCTACGGGTTCTACAGCTATGTCGAGCCCTACGTGTCCGCAGAGAGCCAGAAGGCCGCCGCCGACCGCGCGAAATCCGAACTCGCCGGGCTGCTTGCCGAGGCCGGGCTGGACGGCGCGACCGCCCATGTGCTGCGCGGCGGTATCGGCGAACAGGCGATGCTGGTGGGCCAGGATATTGGCGCCGACCTGATCGTGGTCAACGCGACCCGGACCGACAGCCGCCACACCACGCTGGGAACCCACGCGGCGCAGATCGCCCGGCACGCGCCGTGCAGTGTCCTGTTGCACAGGTGACGGCGACGGCGGTTCGGCGTTGAGCGCCGCGATCAGCGGCCGACGATGCTGATGGTGAAACTGCGCCGCGCGTTGCGGGGCGGGGCGGGAAAGGGCGCGGCGCGGCGCACCACCTGCAGCGCGGCGGCATCCAGCCTGGCCGAGCCCGAGCTTTTGGCCACCGAGACCCCTGACAGCCCCCCGTTCGATGCAATGGTAAAGGCGATGACCGCCTTGCCCCGCACGCCCACGCGCGGTCGCGAGACGCGGGAGATTTTGCGCATCACGCGGCCGGGATAGGAACTGGCGGCGGCGTTGCCCTGTTCGGTGCCGTTTGCCGCCGCGCCGCTGCGCGACGATTTCGCTGCCTTTTGGCCGGTGGCCGATCCCGCCGCCTGATCCCGCTTCGCGTTCCCGACCGGCTGTGCCTTTGGCGGCTGCTTGCGGGGCTGTGGTTTTCGTACCGGCGCGAAATCGGGGTCGCGGGCAACAGGGCGCAGGGATTCCGCGATTGCCGGGGTCGGCGGGTCGGGCTGCGCAACCGGCGCGGGTACATCGGGCGGTGCTATTGTTTCCGGCAGTAGCGCTGCAAGGCGATCGGGCG
>CAYGNB010000016.1:16243-18978 GCA_964351135.1 uncultured Rhodobacterales bacterium
ACCGCCCCGTGCGCGGCCACCGCCAGCGCCAGCGCGGCGGCCATTCCGGCCCGCGATGCGGGAATCACTGCAGCCCCCGTTCGGTGACGACCATCACCCGCCCGGCCCCGGCCGATTGCAGCGCGCGGGCAATGGCGACCAGCTGTTTGGCTGGCAGGTCGCGGTCGGGCACGATCCGGATCTCGGCGCGATCGGCCTCGTCCAGCGCGGCCAGATAGGTTTCTGGCGTTGCCACGTCATCGCCGCGAAAACTCAGCCGCCCATCGGCATGTATGACCAGCGTATCCGGCGGCGCACGACCGTCGAGATCCTGCGTGCGGACCAGCTTCAGCGACCGGTCCAGCGGCTGCGCCAACGTGCCGGCCACCATGAAAAAGACCAGCATCAGGAACACGATGTTGATCAGCGCGATGGTCGGTTCGCGAAACCTGCGCCGTCCCGCCGCCCGCATCACGACCCCAGCACCGTAACCGCGACGCCCCGGACCGGGCGCAGTGCGACCAGCAGGTCGGTCAGACGTTGCGCGGTCACGCCCGCCGCAAGGCTGACCAGAACCGGCGTGTTCGCATCGGGCTCCACCGACTGTTCCAGCCGCCCGGCTATTTCCTCCAGTGCCAGCTCGGTTCCGTTCAGGCTCAGGTCATCCGCGCCAAGGCGCAGGAACAGCGGGCGGATGTCGCCGGACATCGCCCCGCCGCTGCCTGCGGCAGCGAGTTCGACCTCGGCGAATTTCGAGAAGGTCGAGGTCAGCATGAAGAACAGCAGCAGCAGAAAGATGATGTCGATCAGCGATGTCATCGACAATCGCCGCCGTCGACGAAGACGCCTAGGCATGATGCGGAACCGGATCGGCTGCGGCGCTGGACTGGCCGATCGGGTTTTCAATCGTGTTGATCGCCCGTTCGGCCAGCACCCGTTCGGCATCCATGCGCGCTTCGAGCCAGCTGAGCACCGCCGAAGTCGGCATCGCGACGACCAGCCCGACCGCGGTGGTCAGCAGCGCGACCCAGATCCCGCCCGCCAGCAGCGACGGATCGACCTGTGCCCCGGCGTCCTGCAACGCGCGGAACGCGTCGATCATGCCCAGAACGGTGCCGAACAGCCCCAGCAGCGGCGCAAGTTGCGCCACGGTGTCGAGAAAGCGGAATCCCCGTTCCAGCCGCGCGAACCGGGTGTCGGCTTCGGCCAGCAGCCGGTCGCGGATGCCGCCCGGTCCGGCAAAGCCCATGGCCACGACCGGCGCCAGATAGCTGGTCGACGCGCCAAGACGGTCATGGGCCGTTGTCCGGTCGCCCGCGTCCCACAGCGCCACCGCTTCGCCCAGCGCCTTGTGCCGGCCGACCCCGGCCGCCGAGAACTGCCACAGCTTGTAGAGGACCAGCGCCAGGGTCAGGATCGAAATGACGATCAGCACGGCCACGACCGGCCCGCCCAGGTCAACGGCCTCTCGAACGGCGTCGAATACATATGTCATAGCCACGCTCCGTTAGCGGTTCGCGGGATATGTAGCATTGCGGTTCCGTCGCTGTCCGCCCCCAAAATCGCCTGTGTGACCGATAGCGCAACTGGCGGCAGATCGGTTCTGTTCCCGGCATCGGTTTCGTGCTTTGGTCGGGTGGCCTGCCCACTGCATTCTGACAGGATACCCGTTTCATGACCCGCGAATATCTCAAGAAGGCAACGCTGACCGCCGGTTCCGACGCCCCCGAGGTGCATGCGACGGTTCGGGCGATTCTCGACGATATCGAAAAGGGCGGCGAACGTGCGGCGTTGGACTACGCGGCGAAATTCGACCGGTACGAAGGGGATATCCTGCTGAACGACCGGCAGATCGCGGATGCCTGTGCGCAGGTCCCCGAGCAACTGAGACGCGATATCCGTTTTGCCCATGACAACGTGCGCCGGTTTGCAGAAACGCAAAAGGCGTCCATATCGGATGTCGAACTCGAGGTGGTGCCGGGGCTGACCGTCGGGCAAAAGGCGATCCCGGTCGATGCCGCCGGTTGCTATGTGCCCGGCGGGCGCTACAGCCACGTCGCCAGCGCAATCATGACCGTGACCACCGCGCGGGTGGCCGGGTGCGGCCATATCACCGCCTGTTCGCCGCCGCGCCCCGGTATCGGCATCGCCCCGGCGATCGTCTATGCCGCGCATGTCAGCGGGGCCGACCGGATTCTGGCCATGGGCGGGGTGCAGGGCGTTGCCGCGATGACCTTTGGCCTGTTCGGCCTGCCGCCGGTCAAGATCCTGGCCGGGCCGGGCAACCAGTATGTGGCCGAGGCCAAGCGCATCCTGTTCGGCCGGATCGGTATCGACATGATCGCGGGCCCAACCGACAGCCTGATCCTGGCAGATGCCGGGGCCGATCCGCATGTCGTCGCCACCGATCTGGTGAGCCAGGCCGAGCACGGCTACAACTCGCCGGTCTGGCTGGTCACCGATGACCGGCCGCTGGCCGAGGAGGTGCTGGCGCGGGTACCGGCGCTGATCGACGATCTGCCCGACCTGAACCGCGAAAACGCCGCGGCGGCCTGGCGCGATTATGCCGAGGTGATCCTGTGCGCCGACCGCGAGGAAATGGCGGCCACGTCGGACGACTACGCGCCCGAACACCTGACGGTGCAGGCCGATGATCCGGACTGGTGGCTGAACCGGCTGACCTGCTATGGATCGCTGTTCCTGGGCGAGGAAACCACCGTGTCCTTCGGCGACAAGGCGACGGGCACCAACCATGT
>CAYGNB010000017.1:0-5847 GCA_964351135.1 uncultured Rhodobacterales bacterium
CGAGCGAGGTGTTCAGCCCGGTCTGCCCGCCCATGGTGGGCAGCAGCGCGTCGGGCCGTTCCTTTTCGATGATCTTGGCGACCACCTCGGGGGTGATCGGCTCGATATAGGTGGCGTCGGCCAGTTCGGGGTCGGTCATGATCGTGGCCGGGTTCGAGTTGACCAGAATGACCCGGTACCCCTCTTCGCGCAGCGCCTTGCAGGCCTGGGCGCCGGAATAATCGAACTCGCAGGCCTGCCCGATGACGATGGGCCCCGCTCCGATGATCATGATCGATTCGATATCGGTTCTTTTGGGCATGGGCTGATTCCTGATCCGGGGCGCGGGGCGCCACCCGGCGCCCAAATTGTTGCGCGTTATAGGCAAGGCGGGAAAAGGTGCAAGGGGGGTGTGCGCCGGCATCCCGCCACGATCCGCCCCGCGCCGGTGCGCAGGCTTGACTTCCCGGCCAAGTCCATGTGTATCGGCGCGATATTTTCCGCGCCCGAAGGGACCGATCCGATGCACGCCTATCGCAGCCACACCTGCGCCGACCTCACCGCCGCCGATACCGGAAACACCGTCCGCCTGTCGGGCTGGGTTCACCGGGTGCGCGACCACGGGGGTGTGCTGTTCATCGACCTGCGCGACCATTACGGCGTCACCCAGATCCTGTGCGACGGCGACAGCGCCGCCTTTGCCGAACTGGAAAAGGTACGTTCCGAATGGTGTATCCGCATCGACGGAACCGTCAAGGCGCGTGACCCGGAACTGGTCAACCCCAAGCTGCCCACCGGCGAAATCGAGGTCTATGTCCGCGACCTAGAGGTGCTGGGTGCCGCGTCCGAACTGCCGCTGATCGTGTTCGGCGATCAGGAATACCCCGAGGAAACCCGTCTGCGTTACCGGTTCCTCGACCTGCGGCGCGAGGCGATGCAGTCCAACATGACCCTGCGGTCGGACGTGGTGGCCAGCATGCGCCGCCGTATGTGGGATCAGGGGTTCCGTGAATACCAGACCCCGGTGATCACCGCATCCTCGCCCGAGGGCGCGCGTGACTTTCTGGTACCGTCGCGCCTGCATCCGGGCCGGTTCTACGCGCTGCCGCAGGCGCCGCAGCAGTTCAAGCAGCTGATCATGGTGTCGGGCTTCGACAAGTATTTCCAGATCGCGCCCTGTTTCCGCGACGAGGACCCGCGCGCCGACCGCTCGCCGACCGATTTCTACCAGCTCGACATGGAAATGTCCTTTGTCACCCAGCAGGATGTGTTCGACACCATCCAGCCGGTGCTGCGCGGCGTGTTCGAGGAATTCGGAAAAGGCGCCAAGGTCGATGCCGAATGGCCGCAGATTTCGTATCGCGACGCGGCGCTGTGGTACGGCACCGACAAGCCCGACCTGCGCAACCCGATCAGGATGCAGCGGGTTTCGGAACATTTCGCGGGCGGCGGCTTTGCCATCTTTGCCAAGCTGCTGGAACAGGACGGCACCGAAATCCGCGCCATCCCGGCCCCCGGCGGCGGATCGCGCAAGTTCTGCGACCGCATGAACAAGTTCGCCCAGCAGGAAGGTTTGCCCGGCATGGGCTATATCTTCTGGCGCGAGGGGGCAGACGGTATGGAAGCCGCCGGCCCGCTGGCCAAGAATATCGGTCCCGAACGGACCGAGGCGATCCGCCAGCAACTGGGCCTGACGACCGGCGACGCGGCGTTTTTCCTTGGCGGCAAGCCTTCGGATTTCGAAACCGTGGCCGGCAAGGCCCGCGTGGTGATCGGCGACGAACTGGGCCTGACCGAAACCGACCGCTTCGCCTTTGCCTGGATCGTCGATTTCCCGATCTACGAACGCGACGCGGAAACCGGCAAGGTGGATTTCGAACACAACCCGTTCTCGATGCCGCAAGGCGGCATGGAGGCGCTGCAGGGCGATCCGCTCGACGTTCTGGGCTATCAGTACGACCTTGCCTGTAACGGATACGAAATCCTGTCGGGTGCGATCCGCAACCATATTCCCGAAATCATGTTCCGCGCCTTCGAGATCGCCGGGTATGACGAGGCCGAGGTGCGCCGCCGGTTCGGCGGGCTGGTCAACGCCTTCCAGTATGGCGCGCCGCCGCACGGGGGCTGCGCCGCCGGGATCGACCGGATCGTGATGCTGCTGGCGGATACGGTGAATATCCGCGAGGTCATCATGTTCCCGATGAACCAGCGCGCCGAGGATCTGATGATGTCGGCCCCGTCCGAACCGACCCCCGATCAGCTGATGGAACTGGGCCTGCGCGTGATCCCGCAGGAGTGATCCGGCGCCAGCATCTGTCACCGTGAATCCCGGTCCGGGCTCTGCTAGGATTCGGACGGCGGAAACATGGCGGGTGTAACTGATGGCGTTTTTTCCCGAACTGGCCGATATGCGATTCGGGTGCGGGCTGTCGCCAATGGTGGCACCGCCCGCCTCGCCGCAGGCAGTGATCGACCAACTGGCCGCCCCCGATGGGATGGCCGAACGCTACCCTCTTCCCCGCTTTGGCGTGATGCTCAAGGAAATGGCGCTGCAGCGCGACCTGAACAAGCGCCGCAGGGATCAACCCGGTAACAAGGAGCTCGTCGAGTCGCTGCGCGGCGCCCGCGCAGACCTGCGGCACAAGCGGTTGAAATGGTACCGCAACATGGTGCTGCGCTGGGCCTATACCGACCAGGGCTTCCGGGAACGGCTGGTATTCTTCTGGGCTGACCATTTCACCGCCATCGGCAAGAGCAGCGCGTTTCGCAACGGCAATATCGCCTATCGCGAACACGCCATCCGCCCCTCTGTGGCGGGCCGGTTCGCCGATCTGCTGGTCTCGGCCGTCAGCCATCCGCTGATGCTGCATTACCTCGACCAGCAGTTCTCGATCGGCCCCAACAGCCGGCGCGGTCTCAAATCCGACGGCGCGCGCGGCCTGAACGAAAACCTGGCGCGCGAGGTTCTGGAACTGCACACGCTGGGGGTCGACGGCCCCTATTCGCAAACGGATGTCCGCGAACTTGCCCGGCTTTTCACCGGGATGAGCTATGACCTTGAAATCGGGCGCAGATACCGCCCCGCGAATGCCGAGCCGGGTCCGATCAGCGTGCTCGGGCACGACTACGGCGCCGGACAGCCGCGCTTCGACCGGGTTCGCGACGTGCTGGAAGACCTGGCCGTGCATCCCGCCACCGCCCGCCACATCGCGCGCAAACTGGCCGTGCATTTCACCCATGACGAACCTGACCCGGCGCTGGTCGATCACCTGACCGCGCGCTACACCACCACCGGCGGCGACCTGATGCAGGTCTATGCCGCGCTGCTCGAACATCCTTCGGCCTGGGATCCCTACCTGCGCAACGTGAAACCGCCGACGGATTACATGCTGTCGGCCTGCCGGGCATTGGCGCCCGACCCGGACCAGATCAAGGGGCTGAAATACAAGGCCGCCAACCATGTGCTGCTGCGCCCGTCGTCGCGGATGGGACAGCTCTGGGCCCAGCCCGGCGGCCCGGACGGATGGCCCGAACAGGATGAATACTGGGTGACGCCGCAGGCGGTGTCGGCCCGGCTGCGCTGGGCCCTGTCCGCCCCCCGGCGGCTGCGCCCGGACCTGCCCGAGCCGATCCGCTTTGCCGAAACCTCGCTCGGCCCCTATCTGAATGAAACCGTGCGCTTTGCCGCCGGGGCAGCGGAAAACCGCGCCGACGCAATCGGGCTCGTGCTCATCGCGCCCGCCTTTCAGCGCCGTTAGGAGAGCCGCCATGACACGTCAGATCACCCGCCGCAGCTTTCTCGCCCGATCCGCAATCGTGGGCTGTTCCGCCGCGGCCAGCCCGCTTCTGACCCCGGTGACGCTGGCCGCCGCGCCCTGGGACACCCGGCTGGTCGTCATCATCCTGCGCGGTGGCATGGACGGGCTGGACCTCGTGCAGCCCTATGGCGACCCGGCCTATGCGCCGGCCCGCGGCCTGTTGGCTGGCGGACCTGCCGAGGGCGCGGCCGATCTGGACGGCTATTTCGCGATGCACCCGCGGCTGGTACCGCTGCAATCGCTCTGGCAGCGGGGCGAACTGGGGTTTGTTCACGCGGTTTCAACGCCTTACCGGAACAAGCGCAGCCATTTCGACGGTCAGGATCTGCTGGAGGCGGGTACACCCAAACTCGGCGACGCGCGCGACGGGTGGCTGAACCGGGTGATCGCACAGGTTCCCGGTGTCGAGCCGCGCACGGCCTTTGCCATCGGCCGCGACCGGATGAAGCTGCTCGACGGGCCGGCCCCGGTGACCGAGTGGTTTCCCGATTCCGATCTCGACATCAGTCCGCAGGCGCTGCGGCTGGCCGAACTGGTGATGCAGCAGGACCCCGCCTTTCACGCCGCGCTGTCGCAGGCAATCCAGCTCTCGGACGGGCGCAAGGACGGACCGGCGGCAAAAACCCATGTCAAGGTTGCCGCCTTTGCCGCCGAACAGCTGCGCGACGATACGCGGGTAGCCTCCTTTTCGATCAATGGCTGGGATACGCACCGCCGGCAAAGCCACCATTTCGGTGTGGCGCTGGACCAGCTGGTCGATACGATCCTGACCCTGCGCGACGGGCTGGGACCGGCCTGGGACAAGACGGCGGTTGTCGCGATGACGGAATTTGGCCGCACTGTGCGCACCAACGGCACCAAGGGCACCGACCACGGCACCGGCGGCGCGATGGTGCTGGCCGGCGGCGCAATCCGCGGCGGGCGCGTCTATGGTGACTGGCCGGGGCTGGACGAAGCCGCGCTGTATCAGCGCCGCGATCTGATGCCGACCGGCGATGTGCGCGGCTGGGCCGCATGGATAATGCGCGCCGCGACCGGGCTGGACCGCACCGCGTTGGAAACCAGCGTCTTTCCGGGGCTGGATATGGGCGCAGATCCGGGGTTGCTGCGATGAGAGAGGACCACGCCATGAACGACACGGTCGACAAAACGGTTGGCGCCCCGGTTCCCGGCTGGACCCCGCCACCGGTTCCCCGCGGCGATATTCTGGAAGGCCGTCACGCACGGCTCGAACCACTGAACGCCGACACCCATGGCGCCGCACTCTTTAGCGCGGTCGACGGGCATGACGGCCTCTGGACCTATATGCCCTATGGCCCTTTCGAAACCGAGCAGGCCTATCGCGATTGGGTGGGCGAGGTCGCGGCGGACCCTGCACTGTCCTTCTACGCAGTCCTCAACCGCGATACCGGGGTCTGGGGCGGCGTGGCCTCATATCTGCGTATCGCCCCCCAAGCCGGATCTATCGAGGTCGGCCATATCAACTTTGCCCCGGGCCTGGCGCGAACAGCGGCGGCCACCGAGGCTATCGTACTGATGATGGGTTGGGCGTTCGACGCCGGGTACCGCCGGTTCGAGTGGAAATGCGATGCGCTGAACCGGCCGTCGCGCCGCGCCGCCCAGCGGCTGGGGCTGAGCTATGAAGGCATCTTTCGGCAGGCCGTCGTGGTCAAGGGCCGTAACCGCGACACCGCCTGGTTCGCCGCCATCGACAAGGAATGGCCCGCATTGCGCGACGCTTATGACGCCTGGCTGGCGCCGTCGAATTTCGACGACGAGGGACGGCAGAAGCGTGCCTTGGGCGAATTTACCGCCCCGATCCTGGTCGCATCCGATCCAACCCTTTGAACGGCTGAAGAGACGCCGTTGAGCCGTTCGAACGAGTGGCCCGGCACCATTCGACGGTCTCGCAGGAAATGGTGGCCATACCCCGGCTATCGCGATGCGCCCGCGTGCAGAGTGCTCGGATCAGGAGCGGGGCTTGTCGCGCAACGGCTGTTTCCGCGCGCGGCCGATCAGGCGCGATTGCACGAACAATACGGTTCCCAGC
>CAYGNB010000017.1:5947-18847 GCA_964351135.1 uncultured Rhodobacterales bacterium
CGCGGCGAGAAATGTCACAACCATCTCAGATCGCCCGCCGCTGCTGCAGGCGATCCTGGACCAGCCCGGCGATATGGGCCGCCTCGGCGGCAACGGGGCCGCCGCGTGCGCGGCTGCGGGCCAGCGCAGCTGCGGCCTGGGCCAGCACGCTGTCATCGGCACTGCGCGCCACCCCGCCCAGGAACTGGGCGATATAGTCGAGCATCGTGCCCTCGGCACCCTCGTCCAGCACGTCGGCCGCATGGGCCATATCGTCCCGATAGGCAATCGGATCGGGGCAGATCACCTCATCCTCGACCGCCCGCAGACCAAAGGCGCGGCGATCCTCGGGCAGGCGCGACAGAACCGCGTTCTGGAATACGGCCAACGATGTCACCGGCTTGGCCATGAACCCGTCGGCCCCTGCCGCAATCGCCGCCGATTCAGCGAAATCATCGCCCGATGTACCCAGAATCACCGGCACGCGCGGGGTGGCTGACGCCAGTTCCTCGATCAGCGATACGCCGGACCCGTCGGGCAGCCCCAAATCGACGATAATCACCGAGGGCCGGTAGATCTGCAAATGCCGTCGCGCCGATTTCAGACAATCCGCACGGCGGATACGCGCGCCCGAGCGCAGACACAGAAGACGCATCGCCTCACAGGCGTAACGGCTGTCCTCGACCACCAGAACGGTCAGCCCCAGCAAGGGCCGGCTGGAGGTCGGTTGACGGTGAGTCGCGGCAAACAGGTCCGAATCGTCCATCTTGCAATTTCTCCTCGGCAGGCCCGCCAAGGCTAGGCGGGGATGCCTAATGAGACGTTAACACCCTTGCCCCTCGTCCCGCCCGGCGGCATAACCCGGCCCGACGCATCCGTTCGACCACCCCATTCGACCACAAGGAGCACCCCATGATCGGCCGCCTGAACCATGTCGCCATCGCCGTCCCCGATCTCGAAGCGGCCTCGGCGCAGTATCGCGATGCCCTGGGCGCCAAGGTCGGCGCACCGCAGGACGAACCCGACCACGGCGTCACCGTGGTCTTCATCGAACTGCCCAACACCAAGATCGAGCTGCTCTATCCGCTGGGCGAAAACAGCCCGATTCAGGGCTTTCTCGACAAGAACCCCTCGGGTGGCATCCACCATGTCTGCTATGAGGTCGAGGATATCCTGGCCGCGCGCGACCATCTGAAGTCAACCGGCGCGCGGGTGCTGGGCAGCGGCGAACCCAAGATCGGCGCCCATGGCAAACCGGTGCTGTTCCTGCATCCCAAGGATTTCAACGGCTGCCTGGTCGAACTGGAACAGGTCTGAGGGCGCCGAGATGGCCATCGCATCGGCAATCGTGCTCTACCTCGTGATCTGGTTCATGGCGTTCTTCATCGCCCTGCCGATCCGGCTCAAAACCCAGGGCGACGTGGGCGAGATCGTCCCTGGCACCCATGCGGGCGCGCCAGCGCAACATCACCTGAAAGCCAAATTCAGGATCGTCACGCTGGTGGCGTTCGTGATTTGGGCCGTCATCGTGGTGATCATCCTGTCAGGCATGCTCAGCGTGGGCGACATCGACTGGTTCCACCGGATGGACCCGACCGTCGAGTCCTGACCGCCGGGCAGCGACTATCGAAACCTGTCCGGAGCCCTCCACGGATGCGGTCAGTACGCCCGTGACCGCCCGTTGAGCATGTGAAACAGGTGGGTAAAGGTGGCCGCCCCGACAATCGGCACCAGCAGGTTCACCAGCGGCACCGACAACGGAATCGCCATCAATGTGCCCGCCAGCCAGACAGTGCCCGCGTGCTGGCGGCGCAACCGCTTTGCCCCGTCGCGGCCGATCCGGCGCATGGCGGCCAGCATGATGTATTCCCGCCCCAGCAGGAACCCGTTCAACCCCCAAAAGATGAACATCGCGGCGGGGGTAAAGACGATATACAGCAGGATCGCCAAGAGGTTCGCCGCGATCAGCACGCCGAGAAAATTCACCGTATCCTGCAACGCATCGCCGAACGACACCGGATCGACCGGCGGCAGGTCGGGGTAATGGCGATCCTCGACCGCCTGCGCCACCTCGTCGAGGAACATCGAGGTGATCGCCGATGCGACCGGCACCATCAGGAACACCGACAGGAACATCATCACGATCAGCGAGGACCAGCTCAGCAGGTCGCCCAGCCATGTCACCTCGCCCAGGAACGGCAGCGTCGCGCTGTCTCCGGCCAGCCAGCCGATCAGATACATCACCCCGGCGCTCGCCGCGATCAACAGCGCCAGCGTCAGCGCCACGCCGAGCCCCAGCACCTTGCGAAAGCGCGGGTCGCCCATCTGCTCCAACGCCAGGAAAAAGGCCCGCAGAATCATGCGTCGACCCACTCGGTGATCGCATCGAGATCGGGCCGCGGCCGCTCGGGCGGGGCCCCGGTTTCGGTGCCGATATGGATGAAGCCGGCCACATGTTCATGCGCGGCGAGACCCAACCCGTCAGTGCAGAAGCCCCGGTCGTGGGCTGGCCACCCGGACAGCCAGTTCGCGCCCCATCCCGAGGCCAGGGCCGCATTCAGCAACGCGCAGCAGACCGCGCCCGCCGACAGGGTCTGTTCATGGGCCGGGATCTTGTCGCTGTCGCGCCGAACCTCGATCACCGCCACGGCAAGGTTTCCCAGATCGAACTGCTGACGACCCTTGGCGATATCCTCGGGCGATTTGCCCAGTGCCGCGCCGCGCGTTTCCACGATACCCGCGAGCCGGTCCATGGCCGCCGCATTCAGAACGATGAACCGCCACGGCTCCAGCTTGCCATGATCCGGGCTGCGGGCGGCAGCGGTCAGGATCGGCGTCAGCGCCGCCCGATCCGGGACCGGCAGCCCCAGCGTCTTGGCCGGGCGCGACCGCCGCGACAACAGGAAATCGAGCACGGCCTGGTTGTGATCGGGCATGAAGTTAATCCTTTTTACATCCCAGTCCTGCCCTATCTCGGCAGAGGCGTACAAAGATTCAAGGGGTAAAAGATGCGTGACCCCATTCACGGGCCGTCGAAGCGGTGCGCGAACATGCTATGGTGCCACCGACGCCCGAAGGAGCAGACATGACCCGCCTGATGATACCCGCCGCCCTGTCGGCAACGATCATGGCGCTTGCCGCCTGTGATCCTACCGCCCCCGGCCCGGACGGGCCGTATGCGGCCCCCGCCAACGATGCGAACGGGCTGTATGCAGCCCCGGCTGGCAATTATGGCGGCCGGCCGGGCGGCCTGGCACCTCCGCCCGGCCGCACCGCGCAGGAGCGCTCCGAGCGGCGCAGCTACTACATGGGTCCGCGCGGCGACGAGTTCTAGGCCGGCATCCGGCGCGTGATGTCGATCACCGCGGGGCCGCACGGACTGCGTCACACAAGCTCACAGGCCATGCGCGTCACTTCTTCGCGCAGGAACGCATCGAACCGCGCTGAAGGCTGCCGCACCGCCAATGTCTCGGCCAGCGGATCGGGGGCCTCTGTCTCGGACCCGGCCAATGCCGCGATGGCCGCGTGGCCGCAGAACGGTACATAAACCTCGGAATAGCCACCTTCGTGCACGAGAACCAAACGCCCGCCGCACAACGCGGCCGCCGCGTCTTTCAGCCGGAGGGTCATCTGCCGGTAGGTATCGGCCGTGGCCAGCATCCGCGCCATCGGGTCTATGGCCGAGGCATCGAACCCGCAGGCCACGATAACTGCCTCCGGTCTGAACCGCTCCAACGCCGGCACCACAATCTCGTCGATCACCGCGAGATAGGCGGTATGCCCCGCCCCGGCGGGCAGCGGTACATTGATGTTGAACCCGTTGCCGGCGCCCCGGCCGCGGTCACCGATCCCGCCAGTGTCGAGCGGATAGTTCCCCTCCTGATGCACGGAAACGGTCAGCACGTCATCGCGGTCGTAGAAAATCGCCTCGGTGCCGTTGCCGTGATGCACGTCCCAGTCCACCACCGCGACCCGGCCCAGACCGTCCCGGGCCTTTGCCGTTTCTATGGCAATCGCGATGTTTGCCAACAGGCAGAAGCCGTTGGGAAAATCCGGCAGGCAGTGATGCCCCGGCGGACGCGACAGGGCATAGGCGTTGTCGACCTCGCCCGCCAGAACGGCGCGCAGCGCCCCGACCGCCAATCCCGCCGACAGCGCCGCGATCTCAAACCCGCCCTGTGCAAAAGGCGTACGCAGACCCAGTTCGCCGCCGCCCTCGTCCGACAGACGCCGGAATTCCGCCAGGTAGCTCTCGGGATGCACCCGCGCCATGTCCTCCCAGGTCGCGGCGGGCGCCCCGCGCGCATCCAATTCGGCAATCAAACCGGTCACATCCATCAGATTCTTCAGCCGCCGCTTGGTCTCGGGGTTTTCCGGCAGCCCGCCAGCGGCCAATGGCTGAACCAGCCCCCCGACCGGCAGGGTATATGCATAGCTGCCGCCCCCGTGCCAGAAACACCGCTCATCCCAGAAAAACCCGGTCGCCATGCCGTTTCCTTTCCTCTTGCCCGAAATATCCCCGCCGGAGGCATGAAAACCCATGGCACCCGGCAGCCGCACCATGCAACATGTCCGGCAATGGCGAAACCGAAATCCAGAAACCTGCCCGACCTGACCGACCTCGCAACGCCGGGGGCCGAGATTACGCTGCGCGCCACGCCCAAGGCGTCGCGCGACGCGCTCATCCGCGATGATGACAGCCTGCGCGCGACCGTGACCGTCGCGCCGGAGAACGGCAAGGCAAACGCGGCGGTTACGGCGCTGCTGGCCGCCGCGATGGGCGTCGCCCCCAGCCATCTGGTGCTGATCCGCGGCCAGACCGCACGCACCAAGACCTTCCGCTACGACCCGCCCGGCTCGTCCTGATCGTCGGGGACCTCGCGCAACCGGTAGACCCCTTCAGGCAGGTCCAGCGCGGCCGCGAGATCGCGCAGCATTTCCGGCGAAAAGGTCACCTTCTGGACCTGATCGGTCCGCGGATCCCATTGTTCGACGGTCACACATTCGGCAAAGCCGTTGATCACCACATCCTCCTGCAGGGGCGCGGCGCCTTCGTCCACCAGGGTGATCACGGTGGCGTCGAATTCATGCTCGATGGTAAACATGCCCACACCCTGCCGCCGCCGTGCCGGGGACGCAAGAGGGGCGCAAGCCCGCCCCGGCGACCCTCGCCCGCCCTGCACGTCATTTCCTTGCCTTTTCGGGCATCTTTGCCCATTAGAGGCGCGCCGCGCCTTCGGCGGCAGCTGACCCCAGGTGACCACATGTGCCCAGCGACCTGCAACGAGGACATTCCTCGCGGCTACATCATCCCCATCGGCGGTGGTGAGGACCGGGTAAAGGAAATGCAGATTCACCGCCGCTTCGTCGAACTGTCCGGCGGCGCGGATGCGGCTATCGTCGTCATCCCCACCGCCTCGATGCTCGAGGAAACCGGTCCCGACTATCACCGCATCTTCTCGGAACTGGGGGCCGGTCAGGTCGAATTCCTGCCGATTTCGCGCCGGGCCGATTGCGACAATCCCGAATTTGCCGAGAGGATCGACCACGCGAGCGGCATTTTCATGACCGGCGGCAACCAGTTGCGGCTGTCCGCGATCCTGGGCGGGACGCTGGTCGCCCAGAAGATCCGCCGCCGCAACGCAGCAGGCGTGCCGGTGGCGGGCACCTCGGCCGGCGCCTCGATCATGTCCGAACACATGGTCGCCGGCGGCACTTCCAACGCCGCGCCCGCCGAAGGCAATATCACCCTCGCGCCGGGGATGGGGCTGACCAATGCGGTGATCATTGACCAACACTTCACCCAGCGTAACAGGCTGGGCCGGCTGCTGACGGCCACATCCTACAATCCCTTCCTGATCGGCATCGGCATCGACGAGGACACCGCCGCCTTCATCGGTCCCGACAACGTGTTCGAGGTTGTCGGCTCGGGCAGCGTCACCGTGGTCGATGCAGGCCATCTCACCCATTCGTCAATGTGGGACGCCAGCCCCGGCGAAGCGCTCAGCCTGCTCGGCTTGCGACTTGACGTTCTCGGCGAAGGCTGCCGTTATGATCTGACGGCCCGCGTAGCCTATCCACCCGATGAGCACCTGGCCTTCTGCAGCCTGCCGGTGTCCTCCGGCGATCCGCCAGCAGCGGAGGGCTGATCGTCAACGCCCGAGGGGGAGGGGTGCCTGCATGAAGATCGTTTCCACCAATGTCTTTGTCGGCCCGAATGTCTGGGCCCGGTTTCCGGTCATCCGCCATGTCGTCGATCTCGGCACGCTCGAAAACTGGCCGTCCGCAAAGATCGGGGAACCCTTCATCGACGGGTTGCTGACCGCCCTGCCCGGCTTGCATGAACATGGTTGTTCCTATCGCGAACCCGGCGGCTTTGTCCGTCGCCTGCGCGAGGATGACGGCACATGGCTGGGCCATGTGATGGAACATGTGGCAATCGAAATTCAGGATGTGGCCGGATCTGACGTGACCTTTGGCCGAACCCGTGGCACCGGCGAACCGGGTCAATACAACCTGGTCTATGAATACCGTCAGCGCGACGTGGGTCTGGCCGCGGGCAACCTGGCGCTGCGCCTGCTGATGCACCTGCTGCCCGCCGACCTGCAGGCGCAGGTCGATCACGAGATCGACCCCGATTTCGACTGGGAGGACGAATTGCGCAGCTTTGTCCTGCGTGCCCAGAAAAAGGAATTCGGCCCGTCGACGGGATCGCTGGTCAAGGCCGCCGACGATCGCGACATCCCCTGGATTCGCCTGAACGACTATTCGCTGGTCCAGTTCGGTCACGGCAAGTACCAGAAACGCATTCAGGCCACGATCACCAGCGAGACCAAGCATATCGCGGTCGAAATCTCCTGCGACAAGGAGGACACTCACAACCTGCTCAACGACCTGGGTCTGCCGGTGCCGCATCAGCGCATGGTCTATTCCGCACGCGAAGCGGTCCGTGCCGCCCAGCGCATCGGGCATCCTGTCGTGGTCAAACCGCTCGACGCCAATCATGGGCGCGGTGTGTCGATCAACCTCAACACCGACGACGAGGTCGAGGCCGGTTTCGCCGAGGCCAAACAGCATTCCAAGAGCCGCGCGATCCTGGTGGAGAGCTTCATCACCGGGTTCGATCACCGGATGCTTGTGGTCGACAACAAGCTGGTCGCGGTGGCCAAGCGGGTGCCGGGCCACGTGGTCGGCGACGGCAAGAGCACGGTCACCGAATTGATCGACAGGGTGAACGAGGACCCCCGCCGGGGCATCGGCCATGAAAAGGTGCTGACCAAGCTGGAACTGGACAACCAGGCACAGCGGCTGATGGCCGATGCGGGGGTGACCGAGGACACGGTGCTGCCCGAGGGCGAGGTGTTCTATCTGCGCTCGACCGCCAACCTGTCGACCGGCGGCACCGCCATCGACATGACCGACGTGGTGCATCCCGACAACCGTGACATGGCCGAACGGGCGATCATGGCGGTCGGGCTCGATGTGGGCGGGGTCGATTTCCTGATCGACGACATTACAAAATCCTACAAGGACATTGGCGGCGCCATTGTCGAAGTGAACGCGGCGCCGGGGTTCCGGATGCATGTCGCCCCGTCCGAGGGCGAACCGCGCGACGTGGCGGGCGCGGTGATCGACATGCTGTTCCCGGTCGGGTCGGAAACCCGTATCCCGATCGCGGCGATCACGGGCACCAACGGCAAGACCACCACCTCGCGGATGCTGGCCCATATCATGAAGGCCAGCGGCAAGACGGTCGGCATGACCTCGACCGACGGGGTCTATGTCGACGGCAAACTGAGCGTGAAGGGCGACATGACCGGCCCGAAATCGGCCCAGATCGTGCTGCGCGATCCGATGGTGGATTTCGCGGTGATGGAAACCGCGCGCGGCGGGCTGGTGCGGTCAGGGCTGGGCTATCGCCGGTCCAACGTGGCCGCCTGCCTGAACGTCTCGGCCGATCATCTCGGCCTGCGCGGCATCGACACCGTCGAGGAACTGGCCGAGGTCAAGCGCGTGGTGGTGGAGAGCGCCACCGACACGGCGGTGCTGAACGCCGATGACATCAACTGCCTGCGCATGGCCGATTTCACCGATGCCGAGCATATTTTCTATGTCACCACCAATCCCGGCCACGCGCTGGTCAAGGAGCACATCCAGGCGGGCGGCAAGGCGATCGTGCTGGAACAGGGCATGAATGGCGAGATGCTGGCCATCTACGACAACGGCCTGCACATGCCGGTGCTGTGGTCGCACGTGATCCCCGCCGCGCTCGAAGGCAAGGCGATGCACAACGTGCAGAACGCGATGTTCGCCGCCGCGATGGCCTATTCCTTCGGCGTGGATCTGGACAATATCCGCCACGGGCTGCGCACATTCGACACCAGCTTCTTCCAGGCGCCGGGGCGGATGAACGTGTTCGACGAACATCCCTTCAAGGTGATCCTGGATTATGCCCACAACCCCGCCGCCTTCGGGGTGATGGCCGACCTGTCCGACCGGCTCGACGTCAAGGGCCGGCGGATCGTGGTGGTCGCGGTCCCAGGCGACCGCCGGGACGAAGACGTGGCCGACGCCGCCGCGACGCTGGCGGGTCATTTCGACCACTACATCTGCAAGGCCGACGACAACCGTCGCGGCCGGGGCGAAGACGAGATCCCGCAGATGCTGAAACGTGAGTTATTGGCCAATGGCGTGGCCGAGGATGCCATCACCATCATTCCCGACGAACCGCAGGCTATCGATCACGGGCTGGAAATGGCGCAATCCGGCGATCTGCTGGTGATCTTTGGCGACAACAGCGCGCGATGCTGGAAACAGATCATCTATTTCCATCAGGAAGAAGCTCCGGAGGCCGATACCCCCGCCCCCGCGACCGAACCGCCGCATCCCGATCTCGAAGAGCTGTTCGGCGGTGAACCGGTACTGATCCGCGACGATCGTGGGGTCCGGCTGGCCCGAGACGACGAAGAATCGGACTGAGGCGAGGGCACCGGGATGGAGCCTGTCGAAGTTATCGAAGAGGCGCTGGACGTGCCGATCCCCGAGTCGCCCGCGCTGAAGCTGGACGACGCGCGGCGGCTGACCGGCCCGGGGCTGCTGTGGTCGCGGGCAGGCGCGGTGCTAGACGTGCTGCATGACGGCAGCATCGACCCGGACCGGATCGTGACGCTGTGGGAAACGCAGGCGCGCCGGGTTCTGGATGCGCTGGGATGGCGGGACGAGTCTCTGACCCATCGCCGCTATGACGGCGGCGCGAGCCTCGCCATCTCTGCCCCTATGGATCAGCTCTATTCTGCGATTTTCGCGGCACAGACCGCGTGGCATTTCTGCGCCGCCGACCTGCTGGGCCGGGAACCCGGCGATTTCGCCGCGATGGTGAACGACGTCAAAGGCGTGATGGCGCGCGAGGCCAACCCGCCCCTGCCCGTCCTGATCGCGGCGGCGGCGGAACACGATGTCGACATCCTGTGCGACGACGACGAAATCTCGATCGGTCAGGGCACGGGGTCGCGGACATGGCCCGTTCACGACCTGCCCGCGCCGGGCGACGTCGACTGGGCCGCGTTGCATGACATACCGGTGGCGATGATCACCGGCACCAACGGCAAGACCACGACCACCCGGCTCTGCGCGGCGATTGCCACGGCGGCGGGCCGGGTGGCCGGGCTCACCTCGACCGAGTTCGTGATGGTGGGTGGCGACATTCTCGACCGCGGCGATTATTCCGGGCCCGGCGGCGCGCGGCTGTTGCTGCGTGACCGGCGGCTGGAAACCGGGTTTCTCGAAGTGGCGCGCGGCGGCATCCTTCGGCGCGGCCTGCCCACCCGCCATGTACGCGCGGCGCTGGTCACCAATGTCGCCGCCGATCACCTCGGTCAATACGGCATCAACACCGTGCCCGAACTGGCACAGGCCAAATTCGCGGTGCACCGGGCATTGGTGCCCGGCGGGGTGCTGGTGCTGAATGCCGACGACCCGCATGTCGTCGATGAGGCCGCGCGCACCCAAGCCACGATCTGGTGGTTCGCGCTCTCGCCCGATGCGGCAAAGATCGGTGAGGCCCGCGCCGCCGGTATGCCCTGTGCCTGGGCCGAGAACGGCAACCTGTGGTTCTTCGACGGCACCGCCGTCGAGGACATCATGCCCGCCGCCAGTATCCCAATCGCCATGGGCGGCGCAGCGCGCCATAACATCGCCAATGCGCTGGGGGCGCTGTGCCTGTCGCGCGCGCTGGGAATTGCCAGCGATGCGATCCGGGCCGGCATGGCCCGCTTTCGCCCCGACGCCAGCGACAATCCGGGCCGATGCAATGAATTCGCGGTGAACGGCGCCCGGGTTTTCGTGGATTTCGCCCACAATCCCCATTCCATCGCGGCGATGGCCGATACGATGGCCGCAATCCCCGCCAAACGCCGGTTCGCCATGCTCAGCCACGCGGGCGACCGCTCGGACGGTGACATTCGCGACCTGACCATGGGTGTGCTGGCGCTGAACCCTGACATGGTGGTTGCCGCCGAGATCGAGGATTATCTGCGCGGGCGCAGCCCCGGCGAGATTCCCGTGCTGATCCGCCAGACCTGCCTGGATGCGGGCATGGCCGCCGACGCGGTGATGACCGTGGGATCGCCGCAAAAGGGTGCCGAACGTATCCTGGACATGATCGGACCCGGCGATCTGGCGCTGCTGCTGGTGCTGTCCGACCGCACCCGAGTGTTCGAGTTACTGGACGCACGCGGAACCGCCGTTTGACCTGCATCAAGGCCCGCCCCCGCACACCGCCTAAACTGATGGCGATGGAAGGGAGGCCCCAATGCAAAACCCATCTGTACTCAGGAAACACGCGGCGCTTCTGGACCACATGGCCGACCGGCTGGGTGTCGATCTGGAAGAGGCGACCATGCGCGGCGAGCTGCGGATCTCGGAGCTGACCGATGCGGTGCTGTCCTGCACCGCCTGCGCCGATCCGACGGCCTGCCAGCACTGGCTGGACACCCCCGCCGAAAACGCCGGGGACGCCCCCGGTTATTGCCGCAACTCTGCGCTGCTTGGGCAGTTGCAGGACAAACTGTCAGCCTGACGAGGCCGACATGAATGTCCCGTTTACGGCGGTCGAACCGCTCGACCGGCACTATTGGCTTGCCCGGTCGGTTGCCCGTGTCATCGGCGTAGATCCGACCCGAGCCATGGCGCGGGGACGGATCGACAGCGATACCTATGCCGAAATGATCGCAACCTGCCGGAACGGCAATTGCTCCGCCATCTGTCTGCACTGGCTGGGCGACCCGGCCAGCGACCGCAGCCGCGCGCCACAGGGCTGTGCCATCGCCGAGACGCTCGAACGGCTGCGTTGATCCCGCTGGCGCGCCCGCGGTGCCGATGCTAGGACCGCGGTCATGCAGGTCTTTGACGCGATCTTCACCGACCGGGGGTCGAAATACGCCGTGTCCGGCGGCAGGGTCGGCAGCCGCGAAGAGGCGCAGGATTTCATCAAGACACTCTGCCGAAACCGCAAATTCGCCCGCGCCACCCATAACAGCTGGGGCGTGCTGCTGCCCGAAGGCCCGCTCAAGAACGACGATGGCGAATCCGGCGCGGGCATGGTGATCCTGCGGATGCTCGAACGCGAGGGGCTGGAGGGTGAGATCGTCGTGGTCACCCGCTGGTTCGGTGGCCGCAAGCTGGGCGGCGACCGGTTCCGCCGGGTGCAGGACGCCGTGCGGTATTATCTGGACAACCGGGGCTAGAGATCCTTGTGGGTGCCATCGCAAAGCGGCCTGTTATCGGTCCGCTTGCACCCGCAGAAGAACACCCGCCCGTCCTTCTCCGCCACGTATTTTACCGGTTCGAAGCTCGTTTCCTTGTGGCTACCGTCGCAAAACGGCTGTCGGGACGACCGGCCGCAGGCACACCAGAAGTAACTCTTGCCCGCCGTAACCTCGACCGGAAACGGGGCCTTCTGCGCGATTTGCGGTGTGTCGGACATCTGCGTTCTCCTCTTTGCAGCCCCGAGTCTAACGCCGTCGCGCAATCCGGTGCAAGCAAGCCTTGCGGGGGCCAAGGCCCGGCGGTAGTTTGGCCGCTACCACAATCCGAGGACCGCATCTTGAGCCATCCCGTCGCGATCACCGGCACCGGTGTTTTCACCCCGGAGCATGTCATCACCAATGCCGAACTGGTCGAGGCCTTCAACGCCTATGTCGACCGGATGAACGCCGAAAACGCCGAAGCCATCGCCGCCGGCGAGATGGAGCCGATGGTCTATTCGTCAGAGGAGTTCATCGTAAAGGCAAGCGGGATCGAAAACCGCTATGTGATGGACAAATCCGGCGTTCTGGATCCGCAGGTGATGTACCCCCAGCTGCGCCAGCGCGGCGATGACGAACCGGGTATCATGACCGAAATGGCGCTGGATGCCTGCCGCAAGGCCCTGGCACAGGCGGGCCGGGAACCGGACGAGGTGGACGCCGTGATCTGTGCCGCGTCGAACCTCGAACGCGCCTATCCTGCGGTTGCGATCGAGATCCAGGATGCGCTCGGCGCGGGCGGTTTCGCCTTCGACATGAACGTGGCCTGTTCCTCGGCCACCTTCGGTATCCAGGCTGCCGTCGACATGATCCGGGCCGGGTCGATCCGGTCGGCGCTGGTGGTCAATCCCGAGATCTGCTCGGGTCACCTGGAATGGCGCGACCGCGATTGCCACTTCATCTTCGGCGACGTGGCCACGGCGGTGCTGCTCGAACGGGCCGAGGATGCAAAGGGGCCGCGTTTCGATGTGCTGTCGACCCGCTGCGCCACGCAATTTTCAAACAATATCCGCAACAACAACGGCTTTCTGCGCCGGTCGCGCCCCGACGGCATGAAGGATCGCCGGGACATGCAGTTCATGCAGAACGGCCGCAAGGTGTTCAAGGAAGTGCTGCC
>CAYGNB010000018.1:0-13031 GCA_964351135.1 uncultured Rhodobacterales bacterium
ACCTGCTGTTGCCGGCAATCGTGCTGGGCACCATCCCGCTGGCCGTGATCGCGCGGCAGACCCGGTCCGCGATGCTCGAAGTGCTGGGCGAGGATTACATCCGCACCGCCCGCGCCAAAGGGCTCGCGCCGGGCCGGATCAACGGCATCCATGCCCTGCGTAATGCGCTGATCCCGGTGATCACCGTGATCGGGCTGAGCGTCGGCACCCTGCTCGCGGGTGCGATCCTGACCGAAACCATCTTCAGTTGGCCCGGCATCGGCAAATGGATGGTCGACAGCATCTATCGCCGCGACTACCCGGTCGTGCAGGGCGGGCTGCTGCTGATCGCGGTCGTGGTCATGATCGTGAACCTGACCGTGGATGTCCTCTACGGCGTCATCAACCCCAAGATCAGGAAGCGCTGAGATGACCGACACGTCCGCCCCAGCCGTGACCGAAATCGCCCGTCCCAGCCGCCTGCGCGAATTCTGGTTCTATTTCCGTGAAAACCGGGGGGCCGTGATCGGGCTGTACGTGTTCCTGGTCTTTTTCCTCGTCACCATTTTCGCCCCCCTGCTCGCCCCCTACGACCCGACCGAACAGTTCCGCGAACATGCGCTGCAACCGCCCGCATGGCAGGAGGGCGGCAGCTGGGCCTTTCCGCTGGGCACCGATCCGCTGGGCCGGGACATGCTGTCGCGCCTTATCGAGGGCGCGCGGTTTTCGTTCTTCGTCGGGATGGTGGTGGTCGCGGTGGCAGCGACCGGCGGCATATTGATCGGCATGATCTCGGGGTTTGCCCCCAAATGGCTGGATACCGTGATCATGCGGATCATGGACATCATCCTCGCCTTCCCGTCGCTGCTGCTGGCGCTGGTCCTGGTGGCGATCCTCGGGCCGACCCTGATCAACGCGCTGATTGCCATCGCCATCGTGCAGCAACCGCATTACGTGCGCCTGACCCGCGCCAGCGTGATGACGGAACGGCAAAAGGACTATGTCACCTCGGCCAAGATCGCCGGGGCGGGCCTGTTCCACCTGATGTTCGTCACCGTTCTGCCCAACTGCCTGGCCCCGATCATCGTTCAGGGCGCTCTGTCATTCTCCAGCGCCATTCTGGACGTGGCGGCACTGGGCTTTCTCGGCATGGGCGCGCAGCCCCCCACACCGGAATGGGGCACCATGCTGGCCGAAGCACGTGAATTCATCCTGCGTGCCTGGTGGGTGGTCACCTTCCCCGGCCTTGCGATCCTCGTGACGGTGCTGGCGATCAACCTGATGGGCGACGGGCTGCGCGATGCGCTCGACCCGAAACTGAAGCGGAGCTGAACCGATGAGCCTGCTGCGCATCCGTAACCTCAGCGTCGAATTCGCCACCTCCTCGGGCCGGTTCCGGGCGGTGGACGCCGTGGATGTCGACGTGGACCGGGGCGAAATCCTCGCCATCGTCGGCGAATCCGGGTCGGGCAAATCGGTGTCGATGCTGGCGCTGATGGGGCTGCTGCCCTGGACCGCCACCGTGACCGCCGACGAGATGACATTCGACGGGCACGACCTGGCGACGCTGACGGCCGCCGACCGGCGCAAGATCGTCGGCAAGGATCTGGCGATGATCTTTCAGGAGCCGATGTCGTCGCTCAACCCGTGCTTCACCGTCGGCTGGCAGATCAAGGAGGCGCTGCGGTTCCATCTGGGGCTCGACCGGTCGGCCCGCCACGCCCGCGCGGTGGAGTTGTTCGAACAGGTCGGCATTCCCGACCCAGAACGACGGCTGTCGGCCTTTCCGCACCAGCTCTCGGGCGGGATGAACCAGCGGGTGATGATCGCGATGGCGATCTCCTGCAACCCCAAGCTGCTGATCGCGGACGAACCCACCACCGCGCTCGACGTGACGATTCAGGCGCAGATCCTCGATCTGCTGACCCAACTGGTCGAGGATACCGGCATGGGGCTGGTGCTGATCACCCATGACATGGGCGTCGTGGCCGAAACCGCCGAACGGGTCAGCGTGCAATACGCGGGCCAGAAGATCGAGGAACAGCCGGTCGCGCCGCTGTTCGAAACCCCGCACCACCCCTATGCGGCGGCGCTGCTGAACGCCCTGCCGGAACGGGCCACCGAGAAACGGCTGCCGACCATTCCCGGCGTCGTGCCGGGGCAGTTCGACCGCCCCGCCGGCTGCCTGTTTTCGCCGCGTTGCCAGTTTGCCGACGACCGGTGCCGCACCGAGGCGCCCGCCCCCTGCAGTGACGCGCTGGGCCGCGCCCGCTGCCACTATCCGCTCAATACCGACGAAAGGGCCGCGTCATGACTGCGCCTGTGATGACTGCAACCGGGCTGGCGCGCCACTACGAGGTGGGTGGCGGCCTGTTTTCCAAACCCGGCACCGTCAAGGCGGTCGCGCGGGTGGATTTCAACCTGTTTGCCGGGCGAACGCTGGCAGTGGTCGGCGAATCCGGCTGCGGGAAATCGACGCTGGCGCGCATGGTGACGATGATCGAGGAACCGACCGCCGGCGACCTGACGCTGAACGGCGAACCGGTGATCCCGGCCAACTGGCCGTCGCTGCGCACCGATGTGCAGATCGTGTTCCAGGACCCCTACGGGTCGCTCAACCCGCGCCAGCGCATCGGCACCATCCTGATGGAGCCACTGGCGATCAACCGCCCCGACCTGTCCTCGGCCGACCGCGAGGCCAGGGCGCGCGAGATGATCTCGATGGTCGGTCTGCGGCCCGAGCATTTCGACCGCTACCCGCATATGTTCTCGGGCGGACAGCGCCAGCGCATCGCCATCGCGCGCGCGCTGATGCTGGACCCCAAGGTGCTGGTGCTGGACGAACCGGTCTCGGCGCTCGATGTGTCGATCCAGAGCGCGATCCTCAACCTGCTTGTGGATCTTCAGGAACGGATGGGGCTAGCCTATCTTTTCATCAGCCACGACCTGTCGGTGGTCCGTCATGTGGCCGACGACATCATCGTGATGTATCTGGGACAGGCGGTGGAAACCGGCAGTACCGAGGCCGTATTCGCCGCGCCCCGCCACCCCTATACCAAGGCGCTGCTGTCCGCGACGCCGCGGGCCGACCCCAAGGGGCACAAGGAGCGGATCAAGCTGACCGGCGAACTGCCCTCGCCGCTGGCGGTGCCGCCGGGCTGCCCGTTCGCGCCGCGATGCTGGAAGGTGCAGGATATCTGCCGGACCGACCGCCCCACGCTGACGGACGACGCCCATGCGGCGGCCTGTCATTTCCCCGAAGGCACGGACTGACGCCCGAATGAGCGACCGCCCCGACCTGCTGGTGATCGGGGCCGGCGTGATTGGGATCACGGCGGCGCTGATGGCGCAGGCGCGTGGATGGCGAGTGGTTCTGATCGACCGCGACGGCCCGGCGGCGGGCGCCTCGCGCGGCAATGCGGGCGGGTTTGCCTTTTCCGAGATCGAACCGATGGCCGCACCGGCCACCCTGCTGTCGGCACCGAAATGGCTGCTCGATCCGCTGGGCCCGCTGTCGGTGCCGCCGGGCGAGCTGCCGAAACGGGCACCGTGGCTGCTGCGCTTTGCCCTGGCCAGCCGCCCGGCACGGGTTCGCGCAGGCCGTCAGGCGCTGGCGGCGCTGAACCTGCTGTCGCGGGACGAACTGAAACCCTTTCTCGACGCGACCGGCACGCGGGACATGCTGCGCGAACGGGGTCACCTGTCGGTCTATGAGAGTGCACGGCATTTCGCGGCCGCGCAAAAGGACTGGGTGGAACGGGGCCGGTTCGGCATGGATTGCCGGTTTCTCGACGGGGCGGAGGCACTGGCCACGATGCAGCCCGGCCTGCATTCCCGGTTCACGCATGGCATCTTTACCACCCATTGGTGGAGCATCGACGACCCGCGTCGTTATGTGGAACGCCTGCACGCCACATTCCTGGCGCGCAATGGCATGTGGCGGGTTGGCTCGGTGCGCGGTCTCACGGTGGGGGCCGACGGACCGACGGCGCAGCTTGCGGAGGGCGAAACGCTGAGCGCGCGCAAAGTGCTGGTTGCCGCCGGGGCCTGGTCGCATCTGTTGTTGGGCGATCTCGGGCTGCGCATCCCGCTGGACACCGAACGCGGCTATAACACCACCCTGCCCCGCAACAGTGTCGGTTTGCGGATGCCAATTACCTTCGAGGCCCACGGTTTCGTCACCAGTCCGATCGGCGACGGCATCCGTGTGGGCGGCGCGGTCGAACTGGCGGGGCTCGATCGTCCGCCGCATCCGAAACGCGCCCGCGCGCTGCTGGACAAGGCGCGCGATTTCCTGCCGGGGCTTGAAACATCCGGCGGCAGCGAATGGATGGGCTTCCGCCCCTCGCTGCCCGACAGCCTGCCGGTGATCGGACCGGCCGGGTCAACCGGCGTGTTCCTGGCTTTCGGCCACGGTCATCTCGGCCTGACGCAGTCGGCCGGAACCGGGCGCCTGATCTGCGACATGATCTACGGGCAAACCCCGCCGGTCGACGCCACGCCATTCCGCGCAGACCGATTCTGACGGCGATTGACGCCGCAGCTGGACCCGCGCAGGCTCCGTGTCGGGACAGGAGGACGAACCATGCGCAGCAGCCGCAGCATCCATGTGATTTCCGCCCATGCCGAAGGCGAGGTCGGCGATGTGATCGTGGGCGGCGTCGCCCCGCCGCCGGGGGACACGCTGTGGGATCAGCGCAGCTATATCGCCCGCGACGAAACGCTGCGCAATTTCGTGCTGAACGAACCGCGCGGCGGGGTGTTCCGCCATGTGAACCTGCTGGTTCCGCCCAAGGACCCGCGCGCCGATGCGGCATTCATCATCATGGAACCCGAAGACACACCGCCCATGTCCGGGTCGAACACGATCTGCGTGGCAACCGTGTTGCTGGACGCGGGCATTCTGCCAATGACGGAACCGGTCACCGAGCTGCTGCTGGAGGCACCGGCCGGGCTGGTGCGGGTGCGCGCGGATTGCCGCGACGGCAAGGCGCGGCGTATCACCCTGCGCAACGTCCCGTCCTTTGCGCAGGCGCTCGACATACCGCTCGACATCGCGGGGATTGGCACCTTGCGGGTCGACACGGCCTTTGGCGGCGACAGTTTCGTGATCGTGGATGCGCAGGCCGCCGGATTCGCGATCGAACCGGACGAGGCCCGCGCCATCGCGGAAACGGGCGTGCGGATCACCGCCGCTGCAAATGAACAGATCGGCTTTTCGCACCCGGAAAACCCGGACTGGGCACATATCTCCTTCTGCCTGTTCGCAGGGGCGCTGCGGGAAACACCCGATGGCTTTGCCGCGCGGTCCGCTGTGTCGATCCGGCCCGGCAAGGTCGACCGCTCGCCCACCGGCACCGCGCTGTCCGCGCGCATGGCGGTACTGGCGCGGCGCGGCATCATGCGCCAGGGTCAGACGCTGGAGGCGCGGTCGATTATCGGATCGACCTTTACCGGGCGCATCGCGGATATGGCCGAGGTGGCGGGCGCGCCGGCGATCGTCCCCGAGGTTTCCGGGCGCGGCTGGATCACCGGCACCCATCAGCACCTGCTCGACCCCGACGATCCGTGGCCCGGCGGCTATCGGTTGTCCGACACCTGGGGTCTCGGTTGACGCGTCCTTGCGCCGCGTCTGCAACCGCAAGTTTCTCTGGACCGGATACCCGCTCTGCCTGCATGTTCGGGAAAGGGCACATAACGGAAGGACGAGCCGGTGACGTTAACCGCAAAACCAAGCCTGATCTTCGCAACTCTGGTCATGTTGGCGCTGGCCCGGCCGTTCGCTGCGCAGGCCCAGAGCGATAACGCCGAAGCTGCGGCCCCGAAAGTGACCGTGGCGGCCGCCTATTCCGATGACATCACCGAAGAGGCGGTGTTCATCGGCCGGGGCGAAGCCGTGGACAAGGTGGATATCGTCGCCCGGGTCAGCGGTTTCGTCGATGAGGTGGCGGTGGAAGACGGGGCCACCGTGAAAGAGGGCGACCTACTGTTTCGCATCGAACGCGACAGTTACGAGGCAACCCTGTCCGCACGTCAGGCCGATCTGAGCAAGGCCGAGGCACAGCTCGACCTGGCCAGGATCGAACTCGACCGGAAATCCGAGCTGTATGCGCGCGGCTCGTCGCCCGAATCCGAGCGCGACCTGGCCAGGGCCAATGAACTGGCCGCCGAGGCCGAGGTGAAGGCGGCACATGCCGCGATCAGACAGGCCGAGCTGGAGCTGAGCTATACCGATATTCACGCGCCCTTCGACGGCCAGATCGGCCGCGCCAACGTCAGTGTCGGCGAACTGGTCGGCCCCTCGACCGGGCCGCTGGTCACGCTGGTGCGGCAGGCGCCGATGTTCGTGCGCTTTTCCCTGTCGGAAAAACAGCTGGCCAACATTCTCGAAAAGCTGTCGACCGACACCGCCGATCTGACGCAAAGCGACATACGGCCCGATGTCTACGTGACGCTTCCCAACGGGTCGGACATGGCCGATCCGGGTCAGATCGTGTTCGTGGACAACCGGATTTCTCCGCAGACCGGCACCATCTCGATGCTGGCGCAGTTCGATAACGACCCGCAACTGCTGGTCGACGGCGCCTATGTTCAGGTGCGCATCGAGGCCGTGCAGCCCACCCATGCGCTGCTGATCCCGCAGGCAGCGATACAGCGCGATCAGCGCGGCGCTTTCGTGCTCGCGGTCAGCCCCGAACAGATGGTCGAACAGCGCTATGTGACACTGGGTCAGCAGGTGGGGACCGCCGTGGTGGTCGACGAGGGATTACGCGAAGGCGAAAGCGTGATCGTCGAGGGGCTGCAACGGGTCCGGCCCGGCGTGACGGTCGACGCGGTTCTGACCGGCCAGGCAAGCGAAGGCTGAGCGGATGTTCTCGAGCCTCTTCATCACCCGCCCCAAACTGGCCCTGGTGATCTCGCTGGTGCTGACGATCATGGGTGGCATCGCCTACGGCGTGCTGCCGGTCGAGCAGTTTCCCAATATCACGCCGCCGGTGGTCAATGTCTCGGCCAGCTACACCGGCGCCAGTTCGGAAACGGTCGAAAACACGGTGGCCGCGCCGATCGAGGCGCAGGTCAACGGCGTGGACGACATGATCTACATGTCGTCGGACAGCACCGATACCGGTTCCTATTCCCTGTCGGTCACCTTCGAGGTCGGCACCGACCCCGACATCGCGTCGGTGAATGTGCAGAACCGGGTGGCGCAGGCGATGGCCAGCCTGCCGACCGAGGTGACATCGTCCGGCGTGGTCACGCAGAAATCGTCCACCAACATGCTGCTGGTGGTCACCCTGTCATCACCCAATGGCACCTATGACGAGGTGTTCCTGTCCAACTATGCCTCAATCAATCTCAAGGACGCGCTGGCGCGGGTGGCCGGCGTCGGCAAAGCCGATGTGCTGACCGATTTCGCCTATGCGATGCGCATGTGGATGGACCCGGACCATATGGCCAGCCTGGGGATCACCCCGGGCGACCTGATCGCGGCGATCCGCGACCAGAACCTGGAGGTGTCCGCGGGCCAGATCGGCGCGCCACCGGTGCCCGAAGGCCAGCAGTTCCAGTACACCATCATGTCCAAGGGCCGTCTGACCAGCGCCAGGGAATTCGGCGACATCGTGGTGCGCACCGGCGATGCGGGCAGTATCGTGCGCATCCGCGATGTGGCAGAGGTGGAACTGGGCGCGAACTACTACAACGCATCCGGCCGGTTCAAATCGCAACCGGCCACCGTGCTGGCGGTCTATCAGGCGCCGGGCGCCAACGCGCTGGCCGTGGCCGAACGGGTCAGGGCCGAACTGGACCGGCTTTCCGCAACCTTTCCCGAAGACGTGGAGTATCAGGTCCCGTTCGATTCGACCCGTTTCGTCGAAACCTCGCTGGACGACGTGATCACCACGCTGATGATGACCTTCGTACTGGTGATCACGGTGGTCTTCGTCTTTCTCGGCAACCTGCGCGCGACGCTGATCCCGGCGGTGGCGATCCCGGTCTCGCTGATCGGCACCTTCGCCTTCCTGCTCGCCTTTGGCATGTCGCTGAACACGGTGTCGCTGTTTGCGCTGGTGCTGGCCATCGGCATCGTGGTGGATGACGCCATCGTGGTTGTCGAAAATGTGGAACGGATCATCGCCGAGGAGGGGTTGCCCCCGGCCGAGGCCACCCGCAAGGCGATGGGGCAGATCACCGGGCCGGTGATCGCGACGACGCTGGTGCTGCTGGCGGTATTCGTACCGGTCACCTTCATGCCGGGGATTTCGGGGCGGCTCTATTCCCAATTCGCCGTCACGATCTCGGTTTCGGTGGTAATCTCGTCGATCAACGCGCTGACCCTGTCCCCGGCCCTGTGCGCGCTGGTGCTGAAACCGCGATCCGGCCCGCCAAAAGGTCTGATGGCCGTGCTCGACCGGGGTATCGAAGGAATGCGCAGCGGCTATGTGACGGTGGTACGGCGTCTGGTGCGGCTGCCGCTCTTGGGCGTGGCTGTCATCGCCGCGCTGATCATCGGGTCGGGCAGTCTGTTGAAGGCCCTGCCCGCTGGCTTCCTGCCGCTCGAGGACAACGGTTATGTCTTTGTCGACGTGCAACTGCCCGATGCCGCGGCGCTAGCCCGTACCGAAACGGTGACCAGTCGGCTTGACACCCAGATCCTCGATATCGAGGGCGTGGCCGATACCGTTCTGGTGAACGGCTTCAGCCTGCTGAACGGCGCCGGGTCGAACGTGGCGATGATCATCGTCAACCTCGATCCCTGGGGCGACCGGCCCACGCCGGAGCTGAGCGCGAATGGCATCCTGCGGCAACTCATGGCCATCGCGAACCAAGAGGCGGCCGCCAGCGTCATCGCCTTCAACCCGCCCCCGATCAGCGGGCTGGGCATGAGCGCGGGCGTGGAAATGAAGGTGCAGCAGACCGGCGGGGGAACTCCGCAGGATCTGTCGGCGGCGCTGGGATCGCTGATCTATGCCGCCAACCAGCGGGCCGAGATCGGGCAGGCCTACACCACCTTCCGCGCCAATGTGCCAAAGGTGTTTGTCGATCTCGACCGCGAAAAGGCACAGTTGCTCAAGGTGTCGGTCAGCGAGGTGTTCCAGACGCTGCAGGCCTATATGGGCAGCTACTACGTGAACGACTTCAACCTGTTCGGGCGGGTGTATCGCGTGGTGATCCAGGCGGCCGGCAGCTATCGCGACCGGGTCGAGGATCTCGACGCGCTCTATGTACGGTCGCAAACCAACGAGATGGTGCCGATGCGTACCCTGATCGAGGTGAATAACGAACTGGGGCCGGTGCTGCTGAACCGCTACAACATGTTCCGCGCCGCAACGGTGACGGCGGTGCCCGCACAGGGCCTGTCCACCGGTGACGCGATCCGGGTCTTGCAGGAGGAGAGCCGCACCGCGCTGCCGCCCGGCTACGGGTTCGAATGGACCGGCACGGCACAGCAGCAACTGGCCACATCGGGCCTGGTCGTCGTGATCCTGGCGCTGGCCGTTGTGTTCGGCTATCTGTTCCTGGTCGCGCAGTACGAAAGCTGGACCATGCCGGTGGGGATTCTGCTGTCGGTCACGGTGGCCCTGTTCGGCGCACTCGCGGCGGTGGCGGTCAGCGGCAGCGACATCAATCTCTATACCCAGATCGGGATGATCATGCTGATCGGGCTTGCGTCGAAAAACGCGATCCTGATCGTCGAATTCGCGATGGAGCAGCGCGCCGCCGGGGCCAGCATCCGCGAGGCCGCGATGGAAGGTGCGAAACAGCGGTTCCGCGCGGTGATGATGACGGCGCTGGCCTTTCTGCTGGGCGTGGTGCCACTGCTGATGGCGTCGGGCGCGGGCGCGGCCAGCCAGAAAGCCATCGGCGTTGCTGTGTTCGGCGGCATGCTGGCGGCCACAAGCGTGGGCGTGGTGCTGGTGCCGGTGCTGTATGTGGTCATGCAGGGGTTGCGCGAATTCGTCAAAGGCGGATTCCGGCGCGGCGGCGGGTCGCAGGCCGGCGCGTAATGGCGACCGGTCCCGCCCGCCGGACCATTCCGCAGTTGCAACCGGGTTTTCCGCTGCGCTAGGTGGGGTCCGACGCGGTGGACGGAACACAAGGCACGAATGGGCGGCGATACGGCAACGGGCAAAAGCGGTGAACCGGCGGCGGAATCCGCCCGGGCCAGGTTCATGCGCGAAGTGGCCGATGACCTGCCGTCCAAAAGCCTGCCGCAGGCTTTTCTGACGCGGGAAACGTCGCGCCCCTCGTCCCTGGCGCTGACCAACCGCATCGGCATTATTGGCACTGGCGGGTTCGCGGGCACGCTGGCGAAATATGCCGACGTCACGGTGATCGCGCCCGACACACCGGATGAAACCATCGCATGGACCGGGCTCGACCTGCTGCTGGTCGAGGGCCGGATCATGCGGCAGGACGAACCGTGGCGGCGCGGCCTGCTGGGCATGGTTGACGACGGCGACCGCCTGCACGCGCTGATCGCACGGGCGCGGGACCATGATGTGCCCGCCGTGCTCTGGATCAACGAGGAAGCCTCTGCGCTGCCCCATTTCGCCCATCTGCGCGGTGCGGTCGATCTGATGGTCGTGCCACCGGGCGCGGACGATACCGACCCCGGCACGGTCAGGATGTCGCCCTGCGTGGACGTCAAACTGTTCAACCCGGTGATCGAGGATCTGGCCACGCATGTCCCATGGGGCCGCTATCTGAGCCTCGCGGTGGATGGCTGTCACGAGATCGGCGCGCGTGACAACCCCGAGGATTTCGCTCACCGGTTCGAAGCACTGTTCGATTACAACTGGTGGCTGCTCGACAGCTCTTACGACCTGCGCAACAACAACCGCCGGTTCCCGCCACGGATGCAGCGGCGGGCGCTGGGTCCGCTGCGCGGGCTGCCGCTCGCCAACCTGCTGAAATTCGCCGAAGGCTACGTACTGCCGCGCGCGCTGACCGGCGACCGGCCAAGACATGCCCGGCAACGCCAGATCGAAGCTGCTGCGGCCAAGGCGCTAGTACTGGCCGAGGATAGCGGGCTGACGGGCGCCGCTACTGCCGACACGCCCGCCGGGCTGAACGCGCTGATCCACTGGCTGATGCGCGACCGGATCGGCCGCGCCGCCGCCCAGCATCTGGGCTGGCGCGACGCGGTGGCCCGGCACAGCTGGTTCGAAGGCATCGCCGCCCTGCTGAGCCATTTCGGCAAACCGGTGCGCAGCACCGCGCCGCTGGACCCCGGCGTGAACGTCATCATGCCCACGATCCGGCCCGAACTGATCCCACACACGTTGCGCACCATGGAGGCGCAGGTCCATCGCAACTGGCAGCTGACCATCGTGGCCAACGGCGTACCGGTTCCCGATGACATCGCCCGGCTGGTGGCCGACCACCCCGCCGCGCAACTGACCGCGATCCCCGGCGACAAGAGCATCGGCTATTGTATGAATTTCGGCATCGACCAGTCCGGGGCCGATTACTGGGCCAAGATCGACGATGACGATATCTATGGGCCGCATTACCTGTCCGATCTCCTGCTACAGCGCAAATACGCCGACTTCGATATCACCGGAAAAGCGGCGGTCTTTGCCTGGCTGGAGGAAAGCGAGAAACTGGTGGTGCGCAACTTCGAGGCTCGCGACCGCAAGGCGGTGTTCCTGACCGGCAGCACCATCCTGGCCCGCGACGGGACCGGCCATTTCCCCGAGGACGTGCGCGGCTATGCCGACGTGCTGTTCCTGACCACCGCCGAGGAAAACGGGCGCCGGCTGCTGACCGCCGATCCGTTCAACTATATCCAGGTGCGCCGCGCGGATGTGCGCAACCATACCTGGACCGCCGACGCGGCGCAGTTCGAAACCCAGGGTCCGGTGCGGTCGGGCCTCGATTTCAGCGGGGCGATCCTGTGACCGGCTCCGACGACACCCCCGAGACGCATATGGCGTTCTACGACCGGATGCACCGGGCCGTGGCCGAGGCCCGCGCACCGAGACCGGGCGAGGCTTCGGGCTTTGCCGCGCCCGAGGATGACGCAGTGCTGGCCGAACTGGCGTGGCGTCCGGTCGGCACCCTACCGCGGGAACTGGTAGCCGAGGATTACGGCCAGTTGCAGCGGGTCCGGATCGCCGGGCGCACGGTCGAACTGCAATTGCGTCCCGCCCCCCGGCACGAAGCATGGATGCGGCATGTCTTCTCGACCGCGCCGCAACCGGTCGCGGCGGTAATCGACGGGCGAACCGAGACCACGGCGATGCTGTCCTACGCCCCCGCGCGCCGCCGTGCGACGCTGCGGTTCGATCTGCCGGACGGTCTCGACCCCGCCGCGCGCATCGGTATCGAGGTCGAACGGGACGGCCGGCTGGTGTTCAGCGGCTACCTGTCACCGCATGACAACCGGCGCGCACCGGGGCTTACCCCGCCTGCCCCGCCGGGCGGGCTGTTGCGCCGCGCCTATGGGCGCCTGCCCGAAGGTCTGCGGATGCGGCTGGGGCCGGTGCTGCAAAGCCTGTTGTCGCGGATCCGCTGACACCTCGCGCTCAGGCGCCCAGCGCGATGCGGACCGCGTCGATGGCGCGGTAGGTATTGGCGGTATAGGCCGGGATCAGGTAATCGGGCCAGGTCGACAGCTTGACCACCAGCAGATCGGCCTCGGGATCGACATGGATCATCTGGCCGAACACGCCGCGCGCCGAGATATCGCCACGGTCATTGTCGCGTACCCACCAGAACCGGCGGTAGGCGCCATTGGGAGTCAGCAGCGAATACGGTTCGCCGAATTTTGCGGTCTCGCCCCGGCGCATCCCGTCGATCCATCCGCGCGGCACCACCTGGCGGCCCATCGCGCACCCCCCCTTCAGCACCAGCCGCCCCAGTCGCGCATAGTCGCGCAGCGTGGCGTTGAACCCGCCATCGGCCAGCGCCGTGCCCGCTGCGTCGACGGTGAAATAGGCGTCGCGCTCGACCCCCGCCGGCTGCCAGATATGCGCGCTCACCAACTCGGCCAGAGACCGGCCGCTGGCGCGTTCCAGCACCCAGGCCACCAGATCGGTTTCGATCGA
>CAYGNB010000018.1:13131-18437 GCA_964351135.1 uncultured Rhodobacterales bacterium
TCCGCCAGCGGCGCGTGCATGTCCAACACGCCCCGGCCGTCCAGCACCCCCGCCACCAGCCCGACCAGCGACTTGGCCACCGATTGCGAAAGATGTGGCGTTTCGGGACCCATGTCGTTGAAATACTGTTCATAAACGATCCGGTCGCGATGACAGACCAGAAACCCGTCCGCATAGGTCGCGGCCAGGAAATCCGCCAACCGCACCCGGTCGCCTTCCAGCGTATCGAACAGGATGTTGCCCAGCGGCTGGAGATCCTCACAAAACGGATCCACCGGCCCGGTCCCGCGCCAGACCTCGGCGGTGGGAAACAGGCTGCGCACATTCTGGAAGCTCCACCGGTTGAACGGCGGCAAGTCCCAGTTCTCCAGCGTCGGGCGCTTTTCCGGCGGCGGCGGGAACCCCTGCATGATGCCGAGTTCGCGCGCCGTCTTGGGCTTTGGAGGCGAAACGGGGGTGTTCATCGGGTCAACCGCTGAAAAGGACCGGCGCGGCGTCATGTCGGGCGCCGCGCCGCGATCCCCTTACTGCTTCAGCCGGGTCCAGATCTTGTTGTAGAGATCCACCACCTCCTGCGGGCAGGGCTGGACGAAATCGGGCGTCGGCGCGTCTTCCGGCATCACGATCTCGGGGGCACTCAGCATCTCGGCATCCATGAATTCGTCCGATCCCACGATCCCGTTCGCGTAGCGCGCGAAATTCGAGGTCATCGCGGCATTTTCCGGGTCCATCATGAAATTAATGAACAGCTTGGCGTTCTCCATGTTCGGCGCGTCGGCCAGCACCGCGACGTTGTCCATCCAGCCGGTGAAGCCTTCCTTGGGATAGGCGTATTTCAGCGTCGGACGCTGTGCGCGCGCCCGCATCGCCGCGCCATTCCAGTTCTGGGACAGATCCACGTCGCCCGAGGTCAGTTTCTCGATGGTCGAGTAATCCATCGTGCGCCAGTGCTGCTTGGCATTCAACAGCAGGTCGGTCACCTCCTTGAGCTGATCCTTGTTGCCGTTGCAGCGCCCATAACCCAGGTACCGCAGGCCCGCGTTGATCACATCGTTCATGTCGTTGAGCATGTTGATCCGGCCCCTGAGTTGCTCGGGCGGATCGAACAGCAGTGCCAGCGTGTTGATATCGCCGTCATAAACCGCGGTATCGACGGTAAACGAGGTCGTGCCCCACTGGTAGGGGATCGAGTATTCCCGGCCGGGATCCCACCAGACATCGACCCAATTCGGATCGACATTGCCGAAATTCTCCATCTTGTTGGGCTCGACCTTGGCCAGTAGGCCCTCTTCGATCATCACCTTGATCATGTAATCGCCGGGCACGACGATATCGTAGCCGGTACCGCCCGGTTTCACCTTGGCCAGCATGGTTTCGTTGCTGTCATAACCGTCCAGCGTCACGTCGACGTCGAACTGCTTTTCGAACTTCTCGATCATATCGGGGTTGGTGTAGTTGCCCCAGTTGTAGATATGCAGTTCACCCTCGGCCAAGGCGCCGCTGGCCAGCAACGCCAGTGCGGCGACGGCCGGGCTTCGTTTCAGCATGTTTCCCATTGGGTCTTCTCCCTGTTGCATGGTGCCGTCATGTGCGTTTCGCCCTTCGTTCGATCAGGAAGAAGGCCGTTACGAGCAGCGCCGAAATCAGGACCAGGATGGTCGAGACAGCGTTGATTTCGGGCGTGATACCCCGGCGGATGGCGCCGAGAATGAAAATCGGGAGCGTGGTTTCGCCGGGCCCGGCCACCATCAGCGTGATGATCACATCGTCGAGCGACACCACAAAGGCCAGCATCGCCCCCGCGGCAATCCCCGGCATCATCAGCGGCAGCGTGACATGGCGGAACGCGCGCCACGGCGTGGCATAGAGATCGGCCGCCGCCTGCTCGAGCGTCAGGTTCATGTCCTGCAGCCGCGCGCGGATCGGCATGAAGGCAAACGGAATACAGAACGCGGCATGGGCCGCCATCAGGAACCCGATGCCCGAAATGCCGGTGGCCTGCTTGACCAGCGAAAACAGCGACAGCGTGGCGATGGCGGTGACGATCTCGGGGATCATCAGCGGCTGGTTGATGATCCCGAACACCAGCCCCATGCCCCGGTACGGCCGGGTGCGCGTGGTCGCCAGCGCCGCCATCGTCGCGGCGATGGTGGCCAGCACCGTCGCCACGAAGGCAACCTGCACCGATACCCATGCGGCGTTCTGGATGCCTTCGTTTGCCCAGGCCTCGGCGTACCAGCGAACCGAGAACTCGGTCCAGCGCACGACCGACCGGTTGTCGTTGAAGGAATAGATCACCAGCACCACGATCGGCGCATAGAGCGCGGCGATGCAGAACCACGCAATCGGATTGAACCCCGGCTGGCGGCGCAGGTCCATGGCGCGGCGGGCGCGGGCAGAGGCGCGACGATCAGCCATGATCCGCCTCGGCCCGCCCGGCGCTGCGGGCATAGACCAGCAGGCATAGCACCACCAGCGCCATCAGGATCAGCGCCGCCGCCGAACCGAACGGCCAGTTGCGCGACGATCCGAATTGCAACGCGATCATGTTGCCGATCATCAGCTTCTTGCCGCCGCCCAGCAGCTCGGGCGTGATGTATGCGCCCAGACAGGGGATAAAGACCAGGATGCACCCTGCCAGAATTCCCGGTTTCGACAGCGGCAGGATCACCCGCCGCAGCACCGCCAGCCGGTCGGCGTAGAGGTCATGCGCCGCCTCGATCAGACGGAAATCCAGCTTTTCCAGCGAGGCATAAAGCGGCAACACCATGAACGGCAGGAAGGAATAGATCAGCCCGATGAACACCGCCGTGTCGGTATAGAGGATCGCCAAAGGCTGCGAGATCAGGCCGATCTTCATCAGGCTGATGTTGATGAAACCCTCGTCACGGATGATCAGCAGCATCGCATAGGTGCGGATCAGCAGGTTGGTCCAGAACGGCAGCGTGATCAGAAACAGCCAGAAATTGCGATCCTCGCGCGGCTTGGTGGCAATGAACCAGGCGGTGGGAAAGCCAAGCAGCAGCGCCCCCAGCGTCGCGCCCACAGCCAACCCGACGGACCGGGCGAAAATCGACAGGTACGATCCGTTGAACACCAGCGTTTCGTCGAAGATGTCGCGCTCGAACAGGAACTGCACATAGGCGTCGGTCGAGAATTCCCACACCACACCGCCATAGGTGCCGGGTTTCAGGAAGGAATAGACCACCGTGATGGCCAACGGCAGGATCGAGATCGTCAGGATGATCAGCAGCGCCGGGGCCAGCAGCCCTGCCCGCGCGCGCCATCGCCGCGCCGCATCGGTGCGGATCGCGGCGGCCAGCGCCCCGGTATCGGTGGGCGCGGTCATGCGCGCATCACCTGAGCCTGTGCCCGCTCCAGAGACACGGCAACGGGTGCACCCGGCACCAGTCCGGGCGCACCGCCGGACAGGCGCACGACAAAATCGGTGCCGGTATCCAGCGTGACATGCACATTGGTGCCGGCACCGAAATAGACGACATTGGCCACGGTGCCGCCCAGTGTCGCAGCGGCGCCGACTGGCGCCAGTGCGGCGTTTTCCGGCCGGATCGCCAGATCCACGGTGTCGCCAATATTCACCGTCGCGCCGGGCAGCGCCGCGAAAACACGACATCCCGGCGCCAGTTCGACCTCTGCACCACCTTCGCCAAAAGATTTAATATTGCCATTCAATATATTGATATCACCGATAAAATCTGCAACAAAACGATGCGACGGATGGTCATAGATTTCGTGGGGCGCGCCAACCTGCAGAATCTCGCCCGCGCTCATCACCGCGATACGATCGGACATGGTCAGCGCTTCTTCCTGATCGTGGGTGACGAAAACAAACGTGATGCCGGTTTCGTGCTGCAGGCGCTTGAGTTCCAGTTGCATGTCCTTGCGCAGCTTCAGGTCCAGCGCCGCCAGCGGTTCGTCCAGCAGCAGCACCTTCGGCGCCGGGGCCAGTGCGCGCGCCAGCGCCACCCGCTGTTGCTGCCCGCCCGAGATCTGATCGGTGCGCCGGCGCGCCATCGGCTCCATCTGCACCAACGCCAGCATCCGGGCGACGGTTTCGTCGATTTCCGCTGCCGGTCGCCCCAGCATCTTCAGACCGAACCCGATATTCTCGGCCACCGTCATATGTGGAAACAACGCATAGTTCTGGAACACCGTGTTCACCGGGCGGCGATGCGGCGGCAAGGCCGTGATGTCCGCCCCGTCCAGTTCGATCGTGCCGTCGCTGGGCAGTTCGAACCCCGCGATCAACCGCAGCAGCGTGGTCTTGCCGCAGCCCGACGGGCCCAGCAGCGTGAAGAATTCGTTTTCGCGGATATCGATCGAGACCGATTTCAGCGCATGAACCGCGGTCGCCCCCTGCCCGAAGGTCTTGGTCACGACGCGAACCGATACCGCGGTAGGTGCCGGCCCGATGCTCGGGCTGCCCTGGCTGTCCTGCATGGTCCGACGGTCCCCCTTCGGTCGCTCCGGTCCCGCGGCGCTGCTGCGTCGCTTTCAATCAGGTTAGGGCGGCCACGATGGGTCGGTAAATATCCCCTAGGGGGTAGTCAGTGGCCGTCACGACCGGCCAGCACGCGCTGAAGAAACGAAGCGAACAACTCGGACTGCGATGAGATTCCCAGCTTGCGGTAAAGGTTTTTGCGATGGATCTTGACCGTCCCCACCGCTGCGCCGGTTCGTTCCGAAATGGACGCGCTGGAATGTCCCTTCAGGATCAGTTCGGCCACCTCGCGTTCCCGCGCTGTCAACACCCCGGCACCGAACCCGGCCAGCGCATCGTCGATGGCCTGTGCCGGACCCGGCAGATCGGGCCGCGGCTGGTGCAACAGATGTTTGGCGGTCAGCGACGTCACCAGCGGCAGCGCAGCCTGGAACGCGGCCACGGCCCGGGACGAAAACCGCCGCTCGCGACCGACCCGCCCGATCGAATAGAACACAACGCTGTGGTCGGGGAGCGCCAGCAGAAGCCCGAGTTCGTCGCGCAGATCGATGTTACGGTAATAGTGCTGGTAATATGTGGACCGCGTGAACCGGTCGGGCGCCACGTCGCGCAGCCGCAGCGCACAATCCACATTTCCCTTGCGAAAGGCATCATAGAACGGATCGAGCAGATAGGCGCTGTCGAGATACTGATCGACCACGACCGCCCGGCGTTCGATGCGCACAGTGTCATAGATGTGCCGAGGCGGCGCGGCGTGGAACAGCCGGGTGACAAAGATGCCGGAAAACGGGGCGAGCCCGTCGAGATATCGCGTCATGCGTGGAAAGAAATCGGCGCTGTGCAA
>CAYGNB010000019.1:0-3248 GCA_964351135.1 uncultured Rhodobacterales bacterium
GCGATCTGGCGGCGGGCCTGATGTTGTTTTCACCCATCGAGGATTGCACGACGCTTGGCGACCGCTGGGTCGCGCCCATTGGTGTCGGCGGGCGGTTCGTCGTGGGTATCGGCGGCAACGGCACACAGGGCCTGACCTTTCCGCGCGGTCTGGCATCAACCGGTGGTACCGGTCCCGGTAGCCACAGCCACGCATTTTCCGGCGAGGTCAAAGTGGCCAGCCGGGACGACAAGAAAATCACTAACGGGTTCTATCCCAGCAAGAACTACGGCAAGGGCGGCAAGTACAAATACCATGGTATGACCGGAGACTTCGATCTGGCGCCGCCCTATGTCGTGCTGCGCGCCTGCGCGCTTCAATAGACGACCCCGCCCGTAACGGCCCGACTACACATCCGGTTGGCACCCTCGCAACCACGGTAGGGCCGTATCAACGCCCGGCTTTCTTCTGCCAGGCCTCGAACTTCCTCTGATTTTCCTCGGATGTGCAGGGATAGAGCCCGATAACCGGCGTTCCGTTCAGCACCTCTTCCAGAACAAAGGCTTCGAAGCTTTCCATCCCGGCGCAGTCCCCGGCAATCTCGTCCGCCAGATGGGCCGGGATCACGATTACGCCGTCATGGTCGCCCACCACCACGTCGCCAGGGAACACCGGCGCGTCGCCGCAGGCGATCGGTACGTTGATATCGAGCGCCTCGTGCAGCGTCAGATTGGTCGGGGCCGACGGGTTTGCGCAATAGGCCGGCATGTCGAGCTGGCCGATCCCGTGGATGTCCCGGAACCCGCCATCAGAGACGACGCCGGCGCAGCCGCGTACGGCCAGCCGGGTAACAAGGATCGACCCGGCGGTCGCGGCCCGCGCGTCCTTGCGGGCGTCCATGACCAGCACGTGCCCGGGCGGGCAGGTTTCGACGGCGACGCGCTGGGGATGGTCGGGATCGCGGAACACCTCGATCGGGTTCCGATCCTCGCGCGCCGGTATATAGCGCAGGGTAAAAGCCTGGCCGACCATGTTCCTGTCCTTGGGCGAGACCGGCGAAACCCCCTGGATGAACTGGATGCGCAGCCCGCGCTTGTATAGCTGGGTGGCGACAGAGGCGGTGGAAACACGCCTGAGCCGGTCACGGGTTTCGTCGGAAAGAACGTAATCGGTCATGGCTGATCCTTCAGAATATGTCGGGTTCTCCGGCGGTGCGGCCGAATCCGGTTTCGAGGAAATCGAAATCGCAGCCGGTGTCGGCCTGCGTGACATGGCGCGAGAACATGTGGCCGTAGCCACGCTCGAACCGGGGCTCCGGTGCCTGCCACGCCGCGCGCCGCCGTGCGAGTTCGTCATCGTCCACCAGCATATCGAGCCGCCGCGCGGCGAGATCGAGCCGCACGATGTCGCCGGTTTGCAGCAGTGCCAGCGGACCGCCGACGAAGGCCTCGGGCGCGGCGTGCAGGATGCAGGCACCGTAGGACGTGCCCGACATCCGCGCGTCGGAAAGGCGGAGCATGTCGCGGTGGCCCTGTTTGATGAGCGCCTTGGGGATCGGCAACATCCCCCATTCCGGCATGCCCGGCCCGCCCTGCGGCCCGGCATTGCGCAGTACCAGAACGGTGTCGGGCGTGATGTCCAGATCCTCGTCCTCCACCGCGGCCTTCATGTCCGGGTAGCTGTCGAAGACGAGCGCGGGGCCTTGGTGATTATGAAACTTCGGATCGCAGGCCGCAGGCTTGATCACCGCGCCGTCGGGGCAGAGATTGCCGCGCAGCACCGCCAGCGATCCCTCGGAATAGACCGGGTTGGACAGGGGGCGAATGACGTCGTCGTTGAACACTTCAGCGCCTTCGAGATTCTGCCCCAGCGTCTTGCCGGTGACGGTCAGGCATGTGGTATCGAGCCGGTCCTCGATCTGTGTCATCAGCGCCAGCAGGCCGCCTGCGTAATAGAAATCCTCCATTAGATAGACATCGCCGACCGGGCGGACATTGGCCAGCGTCGGTGTCACGCGGCCGAGCGCGTCGAGATCGTCGAGCGAGAGCGCCGCGCCCGCGCGCCGGGCCATCGCGATCAGGTGGATCACCGCGTTGGTCGAGCATCCCAGCGCCATCGCGACGACCGCGGCGTTGCGGCAGGCGGCGTCGGTGATGATCCGGTCGGGTGTGAGATCCTCCCATACCATGTCGACAATTCTCCGGCCGCAGGCGGCGGCCATACGTATGTGGCCGGAATCCACCGCCGGGATCGACGACGCGCCGGGCAGCGTGATTCCCATGGCGTCGGCAATAGCGGTCATTGTCGATGCGGTTCCCATGGTCATGCAGGTGCCAGCCGAACGCGCGATACCGGCCTGCAACCCGGTCCATTCAGTGTCCGAAATCTTGCCCGCCTGACGCTCGGCCCAGTATTTCCAGGCATCCGATCCCGATCCCAGCACACGGCCCGCGAAGTTTCCGCGCAGCATCGGCCCCGCAGGCAGATAGATCATCGGCACACCGGCCGAAATCGCGCCCATGACCAGACCGGGTGTGGTCTTGTCGCAGCCGCCCATCAGGACTACGCCGTCGAGCGGGTGGGCGCGGATCATTTCTTCGACCTCGATGGCGAGCAGGTTGCGGTAGAGCATCGAGGTAGGTTTGAGAAAGCTCTCGTCGAGCGACAGCGACGGGATTTCGACCGCGAAGCCCTCGGATTGGGCCACCCCGCGTTTCACGTCCTGCACACGTTCGCGGAAATGCGCGTGGCAGGTGTTCAGTTCGGACCAGGTGTTCAGGATGCCGATCACCGGCCGGTCGCGAAAATCCTCTTCGGCATAGCCCAGTTGCATCATCCGTGAACGGTGTCCAAAGCTGCGCAAGTCGTCCGGCGCGAACCAGCGGGCAGAGCGGAGGTCAGCGGGCGTCTTTTTCATTGCTATGCCTTTCCGGAACTGGGGTAAGCGGCGGGTTGCGCCAGATCAGAAGGCGGCCGCCCAGGCCGTCGTCCTCGAAAGAGGTAAGGACTAGCGCCGGGTTCCCGCTGTCGGCGACAAGGGCCGGTTTCGTGGGCGACGCCACCGGTACGGTGAAATGCGCGGCCAGCGTGCCGTCAGGCGCAAAACGGTAAAGCGTGCCGCCGCCGACCCCGGCGATCCAGTAACTTCCCGCATCGTCAATCGCGGCGCCGTCGGGCCGCCCGTCGAGGCCGTTGAACCGGGCAAAGACGCTCTGCTCTCCGATGCCGTCGCCGGGACTGGCAGGGCAGGTCCAGACCGTCTGCACGGA